>JBGTRP010000618.1:0-4824 GCA_041940685.1 Acanthopleuribacteraceae bacterium | reverse complement strand
AATGGAGGCCATCCTCATGGAAATCCCGGGCGGCTTGGATACTGATTTCTGTTTATGCATCATGCGCCATAAGGGCTGG
Organism: Acanthopleuribacteraceae bacterium; assembly: GCA_041940685.1. Classification (GTDB taxonomy): domain Bacteria; phylum Acidobacteriota; class Holophagae; order Acanthopleuribacterales; family Acanthopleuribacteraceae; genus JBGTRP01. The sequence goes on along the minus strand of JBGTRP010000618.1, from coordinate 4,745 downwards.
CAAGGCTAAATAAAAAAAGCAAAAAACGATGTCTTGTCCAGAATGACCCTGCCGGAGAAGGGCGCCCTTCACCTTGCGCCAGCACCTGGCATTCGCTAAGATAGACCCGCCTCGCGGCGGGTTGAGAGGCAAGGCCCAAGCGGTGTTGGAGTGGTAAACGATGATCGAGGACCGCGCAACAATGGGGAACGTCCGCGGATATGAGCATGTCCGCCGAACTCCCGAAAATACTCCGGACACCATGCCTCAGCGGGTTTGTTAACCATGAGGGAAGCCGCCCTTTCGCCAAGAGCGGGGCGCCCGGCGAAACCCTGGAGCCCGCTGCAAAGCGCTTGGCGCCATCGCCGGCTCATCTGGCAACTCACGCGCAGGGATATTGCCAAGCGCTATAAGGGTTCGGTGCTCGGAATTGTTTGGTCCTTCATCTATCCGCTGATGCTATTGGCGGTATATACCTTCGTTTTTCGGATTATTTTTGTTTCCCGTTGGAACGAGGACGGCAGCAATCTGGAGTTCGCCCTGGTTTTGTTCGCCGGATTGATTGTCTACAATCTTTTCGCCGAAAGCCTGGCCGCCTCGCCCACCCTGATCAGCGGACATGCGCCCTATGTCAAGAAGGTGGTTTTCCCCCTGGAAACCCTGGCCTGGGTTGTCATCGGCAACGCGCTATTCCATGCCGGCGCGAGCCTGTGCGTACTGGCCGTGGGCCTATTCTTTTTCGGCGGCGGGCCGCCTTGGACCATCATCTTACTGCCCCTGGTGTTCGTTCCGCTCATCCTGCTCACCCTGGGTTTGGTTTGGCTGCTCTCCTCGCTGGGAGTCTACCTGCGCGATGTGGATCAAATCGTCGGCGTCGCCCTCGTGCTGCTGATGTTCATGAGCCCCATTCTCTACCCGGTTTCCGCCATTCCCGAAAGCCTGCGCCCCTTCCTCGTGCTCAACCCCCTCGCGCCCATCCTCGAATTGGCGCGCGATGTAGCCATCTATGGCAGGTCGCTGGAACCCTTGCACTGGCTGGGCGCCACGGTGACGGGTTGGCTCGTCGCCTGGTTTGGGTTCTGGTGGTTCCAAAAAACCAGAAACGGATTTGCCGATGTCATTTAACCGTTGATTTGGATAAATGGATGCTGATTGCCAACATTTTCCCGTGTTTCCATGTCCGTGCTAAGCTCCATATTCGGAGGCGGACGTACCCACGAACCTTGGGCTTCGCGGCGTTTCCAACTCCTTTTCCGGCAAAGGACTGATGGCCATGACCTTCCATGCAACGGCTCAACCGGAAACCGAGGTTTCCACTCAGGCGAAAACCAACCCCGAGCGAATGGTGCATGTCCGCGATCTCTCCAAGGCCTATCATATCTACAGCAATCCAAAGGACCGCCTGAAACAGATCTTTTTCGGCAAACGCAAGAAGTACTATCACGAATTCCTCGCACTCAAAGATATTCAATTGGACGTATTTAAGGGGCAGACCCTAGGCATCGTCGGCCGCAACGGCTCGGGAAAAAGCACCCTGCTCCAACTGATCGTGGGCACCCTGACTCCCACCAGCGGGCGGGTGGAGGTCAGGGGCAGGGTGGCGGCCCTGCTCGAATTGGGCACCGGGTTCAACCCGGAATTCAGCGGCAGGGAGAATATCTTCATCAACGCCGGAGTCCTGGGCCTTTCCAGGGAGGAAATCCAAGCCAAGCTCGATGCGATTATCCGTTTTGCCGATATTGGCGAATTCATCGACCAGCCCGTAAAGACCTATTCAAGCGGCATGTATGTCCGCCTGGGTTTCGCGGTCGCCATTCACGTGGACCCCGATATTTTGGTAGTGGACGAGGCGCTCGCCGTTGGGGACGAGGCCTTTCAGCGCAAATGCTTTGCCAAAATCCAGAACTTTAAGGATGGGGGCGGCACCCTGTTATTTGTCTCCCATTCCGCCGGCGCGGTCATCGAACTCTGCGATCAGGCCCTTTGCCTGGACCAGGGGGAAATGCTTTTTTCCGGAACGCCCAAGCAGGTGGTTACCCTATACCACAAGCTCATCTACGCGCCGCCTGAACGCGTGGAGCGGATCAAGCGGGAAATCCGGCAGGCGCAAGATCGCCAATCCATGGATCTCGCGGATTTGGACGAAGAACAATCGGAGGAGGAGGCCACCGGCCTCAAAGACTGGTTCGATCCCGGCATGGTTCCCAAAAGCACTACCCGGTACCAGAGCCTGGGCGCGGAAATCGAAAACGAGCGCCTGTTGACCCTCGAAGGCAAGCCGGTAAACATCTTGGTGAACCGCAAGGAGTATATCTACGCTTATGATGTGGTTTTCACCAGCGAATGCTTCAACGTTCGCTTGGGCATGCTGATCAAATCGATCAGCGGGCTCGAGATTGGGGGTGCGGTTACGGCGCCGGTTTCCCGAGGAATCGACTTCCTTCCCAAGGGAGCGCGGCTACGGCTTCAATTCCGTTTTCGGTGCGCCTTGGCCGCGGGCGTTTATTTTCTCAACGCCGGCGTGTTGGGTATGGTCGAGGGCGCGGAAATGTATTTGGCGCGCCATATCGACGCCGCCATGTTCCGTGTCCAGGTTGAAGAGCATAGTTTGGCCACCTCGATGGTGGATTTCCTGATCACGCCTTCCATCGAATCGGATTCGGACGGGGAATGAACGCATGAAGGCTCCACCCTCCAATGTCTGTGTGGTGCTGGGCATGCACCGAGGCGGGACCTCGGCCATGATGGGCGCATTGCGGCTGCTGGGAATTTCCCCCGGTGACAAACTGCTGCCCGATAAAGACGATAACGCAAGCGGCTTTTGGGAACACGCGGACATTATCGAGACCCATGAAGATCTGCTGGATCGATTGGACAGCAACTGGCACGACCTCGCCCCCCTGCCGGAAAACTGGTGGAAGAAGGCTGCCGCGCGCCCGTTTCGCCGCCAAATAACCGCTATCATTCGCCGCGACTTTAGCGACCGCGCCATCTGGGGCGTAAAGGACCCGAGGTTCTGCCGCCTGCTACCCCTTTGGTTGGATATTCTGAGGGAATTGAATTGCCAACCGAAGTTCTTAATGGTGATCCGCCATCCGCTGGAGGTCGCGGCGTCCCTCCAGAAACGGGATGGCTTCAGCAAGGAAAAATCGTTGCTGCTCTGGTTGGACCATATGCTGCAGGGTGAATTCCTGACCCGATCCATGCCCAGGTCCTTGATTTTTTATCCCAACCTGCTCGGGCGCCATCGCGGAGAGCTCCAACGCATCGGTAAGGAGCTCGACCTGCCTTGGCCAAGGTCGTTTGAAGAGGCAGACGAAGACCTGACCTGTTTCCTCAACGCGGGACTCCGCCACCATCAGTCCAAATCATGGGGACGAGGCTCCAATGACATCGCGGACATGGCCAAGCGCGCCTACCAAGTATTCCGGAATCGACAAACCGTGGAAGAGCTGCCTAGCCAGTTGGACCCCATCAGAGAGGAGCTTTGCCGAGCGGCCGCGCTGATGGGTCCCCCCTTACGGCAACAGCGGCGCGAGCTCAACCTTTTGGGTCATGAAGTTGAAGAGGCCCGCAAGGCGCATGTGGCTCGCGATCAAAATGAAAGCCGGTTGCGGGAAAAGCTCCAAGCCCAAACCGACCAACTCGCGCCCCTTCGCCATGATCGGGAAAAGCTCGAACGCGCGAGGGCGGCCATCGCGAAACTAAAAAATGAATTGGCGGAGCAATGCGAGGAGTCAAAGCGCCTATCGCAAGAGGCCAGCAAGGCGATCGCGGCAAGAGACAAGCGGTTGCTGGAAATCGAAGCCGCACGGGAGAACATTGACCAATTGGTCGCGGAAATCGAAACGGCGCGCAGGTCACACGGGGCCAGGGATAAAGTTGAAGCATCCCTGCGCGAATCCTTGGAGCGCCAAGGCGAGGAATTGGAGCGGAGCCGCGAAATGGTGGTCGCATTGTCCCAGGAGGTTGAACAGGCAAGCCGCTCGCATCAGGCCAGGGACGCCATCGAGGCCTCCTTGCGGGAAAACCTGTCGCAATACCGAGACCAGCTTCTGAACGCCAGGGAAACTAACAAAAAGTTGGCCGCGGAAATCGAACGCGCCCGCCAGTCACACTCGGCGAGAGACCATATCGAGGCCTCCCTGCGGGAGACCTTGGAGCACCACCGGGACCAACTCGCGGATGCCCAAAAAGCCAACGAAAAATTGGCCACGGAAATCGAACACGCCCGCCAATCACACTCGGCAAGAGACCATATCGAGGACTCTTTGAGGGAGGATTTAGAACATCACCGGGAACAACTCTTGACCGCCCGCGCATCCAATGAAAAATTGGCCGCGGAAATCGAACGCGCCCGCCAATCACACTCGGCCAGGGACCATATTGAGGCCTCCCTGCGGGAGGAAATCGCGCGGGCTGAAACCGCGTTCGATCTGTTCCAGGATCAACAACAACGCGCAAAAGCAGCCCTGGAAGCCCAATCAGCCGAGGTAGAAAAGGCCCGTGAAAACGCGCGAGCATTGGCCGAAGAACTGGATTTGGCGCGAATGCATATCGACAGCATCAACTCCGAGCTCGATGTCTCTCGCGAATTGAATGAAAACCTGAAGCAACAGATCGAGGCCGCCAAGCAAGGCCACCAGCAAAAAGATGATCAGATTCGTGCGGCAAGGAACAATATCCACCAGTTGGCGCGCGAGATAGAGGCCGCGCGGGGCACGATCAACGCGCTGGTGGAAGAAATTGAACGCGCCCGACAAGCG
>JBGTRP010000617.1:0-4835 GCA_041940685.1 Acanthopleuribacteraceae bacterium | reverse complement strand
CTTTGCCGGCGGCATTAACATCATGACCAGCCCCATGGTTTTTATCGCGCTCAGCAAGGCCGGCATGCTTTGTGCGGATGGCCACTGCAAAACCTTCGACAAGAAAGCCGACGGGTACGTGCGCGGCGAGGGCGCGGGCGCCTTGCTGCTCAAACCACTCTCCAAGGCGCGCGCGGATGGCGATTACATCCATGCGGTCATTAAGAGCACGGCCGTCAACCACGGCGGTCATGTCAATTCGCTGACCGCGCCCAACCCCAACGCCCAGGCCGAGCTCATCGTGGACGCCCACCGCCGTTCGGGCCTGGACCCCGCGACCATTACCTACATCGAAACCCACGGCACCGGAACCTCTTTGGGCGATCCTATTGAAATCAATGGTCTGAAGAAGGCCTTTACCCGGCTGTTCAAGGAACGCGGCGCGCGGCCACCCGCGACCGCCTACTGTGGGCTGGGTTCGGTCAAAACCAACGTGGGTCATCTGGAAGCGGGCGCGGGGATCGCCAGCGCATTGAAGGTATTGCTGGCGCTCAAGAACCAAACCATCCCGGCCACGCTCAATTTCGATGAACTCAATCCCTATATCGAAATTGAAAACAGCCCCTTTTACATCGCCGATCAAACCAAACCCTGGCAGACCCTTACCGATGGGGCCGGCAAACCCCTGCCCAGGCGGGCGGGCGTCAGCTCGTTCGGGTTCGGCGGCGCCAACGGCCACCTGGTCCTGGAGGAGTACGACAATGCCCTCCACCGCCAAAACGGGGACCTCTTCCAGGCGCCCTATCTTTTCGTACTCTCCGCCAAGAACACGGATCGATTGCGCGCCTATGCGAAAAAAGTAGCCGCTTACCTGCGCGCTTGCCGGGAACGCGACCGAACCGCGAGCGGGGAACGGGAACCCGTATGTCCCACCCTGCCAAACCTGACCTACACCTTCCAGGTGGGCCGCCAGGAGATGGAAGAGCGGCTCGCATTGGTGGTTGAGGACATGGAAGGCTTGCTGGAGAAGCTGGAGTGTTTCGCATCGGGCGAGGCCGGCATCGAAGGCCTTTTCCGCGGCAATGCACGCACGGACAAGGCGCAAACCGACCTTCTGCTCGGCGGTAAGGCCGGCCGGCATTTCTTTGATGTCATCCTCAAGGAACGGGATTACGAACGCCTCGCCCAACTCTGGGTGACCGGCTTGACCATCGATTGGATGCTACTCTACCCCGCTGACGGGGATCGCATCCTCACTCCCAGACGGGTTCCCCTTCCCGCCTATCCTTTTGCACGGGAGCGCCATTGGGTTAAAAAGACCGAGCGGGCCTCACCCCCGCCCGCCTCCTGTAACCAATGCCAGGATCAAAAGCTGCATCCCTTGATTGACGAACGAGAGAGGATCTGAACCATGTCCGATTTCCGATTGAGCGAGCAAAGCTTCAACAAGCTCATTTCCGCTGACGACCGCTTCCTTTCGCGTCCCGATGCGAAAGGGCGCCGCGAGCTGCCCGGAGCGGTGTTTTTGGAGATGGCTCGCGTGGCCGGCGCCTTCGCCAATGAACCGGCGCGGGTCAGCCGCCTGACGGATATCGTCTGGGGCCCGGCCTTACAGCTACCAGCCGAGGGACCGGGCCGCAAGGTCCACATTGCGCTCCTACCCGAGGGCGACCGTTACCGGTACGAAATCGGCACGCGGGACGCCGATAATCGAGAGACTGTCCTCACGCGGGGAACTCTCGAATATGAGAACGGCTCGGAAGCAGGCGCCTCCAAACTCGATGTCGAGGCGATTCATGCCAAAGGATGGCCCGAATTGCGCGGTGGGGAGTTGGAAGGGCATCTCCGCCAACGCGCGGCTACTCAGGAACCGGGCAATCCTTCCCTCCAAAGCCTCCTGCTGGGCGAGCACGAAGCCCTGGCAACCCTAGCCTGTCCCGAGGGGCTTTTGCCTGAATTTGAATTCTTTGCCTTGCACCCCAGCCTGCTGGAAGGCGTCCTGCACGCCATGCGCGCCCTGTTGCCGCCCGGTAATACCGTCTACCGTCCCCATCGTCTGGAATCCCTGGAAATTTTCGCGCCCCTGACGCCTCATTGCCTGGCGCAAGTGCTAAAGGCCGAACCCGCCGGACAAGGCGCCCAGCCCGCGTTCGATGCTCGAATCCTGGACCGGGCCGGCAACCCGCTGGCCCTGTTGCGGGGATTCAGCTTTCAGCCCGCGGGGGCCCCAGAGCCGAGCCGGACCGCGCCCCAGCCGGAATTGAACCTCTACCGCACGCTGTGGAAGGCCGCGCCAGCGGATACCGCGCCTTCTCCCTCACCCGCCAGATTGCTGATCCTCGGCGCGAGCGAAGAAATGCGGGCGGCCCTGTCTGCCCATGCGCCGGCGGGCTTCCCGGCCGACGACTTCATTCACGTCCGGCAGGGTAAGGCATTCCAGGTCGTGGGTCCATCCGAATGCCAAATCAACCCCGCGGAGGAAAACCATTTCAGCCGGCTCATCGCGCATCTGCGTGAAGCTGACCAATTGCCTCACGCGGTTCTCTTCTGCTCGGGGTTGGAAAAAAACCGGGGCTCCAGCCCGGACGACGCCGAAGCCTGCCGGGAATCCCTGGAGCGGGGCGTATTCTCGTTGTACTCCCTTCTCAAGGCGCTCGCCGATGCCAAGATCAAAACACTCAGCCGTTGCCTGTTCGTATTCGCCTCTGAAAAGGAAAGCGTGAATCCCTGCCTGGAGGCGGTGGCCGGGTTCAACCGCTCGCTCGCCATGGTCTTACCCCAACTTTCCCCCGCCACGCTTTGCCTTTCCCTCGCCGACCTCGAGCCCTCCCGAGCGGCCGCCTATATCTTCGGTGAGCTGAGCGCCCGGGCGCGCGGCTTCGCATCGGAGGTCCGTTACCAGAATGGCAAACGCGAGATTCTCGCCGCCGAGCCGCTCAACTTGGAGATGGGCAAAAAGCCGGATTTCAAGCCTGGTGGGGTTTACCTGATCACCGGCGGCGCGGGCGCGTTGGGTTTGATCTTCGCCCGCCATCTGGCCACCCGTTACGGCGCGAAATTGGCTCTTTTGGGTAGCTCTCCACTGCAAGGCGACCGTCAGCATGCGGTCAATGCGCTGTGCGACGAGGGTCTGGAGGTCAGCTACCACCAGGCTGATGTCACCGACGAGGCCGCGTTGCGCCGGGTGATCGGCGACATCAAGCAACGCCACGGGAGCTTAAACGGCGTTCTCCATGCCGCGGGCCGAGTCTCCGAAAAAGTGTTGACGGACAAGAATCGGGCCGAGTTCGCGGCCACGATCGCGCCCAAAATCCAGGGAACCCTGGCGCTTGACCGCGCCACAAGCGACGAACCTCTCGATTTCTTTGTTCTCTTCTCCTCCACCTCCGCGCTGCTGGGCGATTTCGGCCAATGCGATTACGCGGTGGGCAACCGCTTCCTGGACAGCTTCGCCCGACAGCGCGAGTTCCTGCGTGCGGAAGGCCGCCGCAACGGCCGCGCCCTCAGCATCAACTGGCCGCTTTGGCGTCAGGGCGGCATGCATGGCAGCGATGAGGGCGAGGAATTTTACCTGCGCTCATCGGGCATGAGCTTCCTGGAAACGGAAGAGGGAATTCGCGTGTTCGAGGCGGCCCTGAGCGGTGAAACCCATCAGGTCGTGGTCATTCCCGGTGAGAGGAAACGCATCCAAGGGTTCCTACAGATCGGCGAAGCCGCAAACCCGCACCGGTCACCTAAAAGCGAAAGGCCGGCGCCCACGCGCCCAGCGACTCGCGCGCCCGTCCGGGTTGCGGCTCCGGCAATCGAAGGTGAGGCGCTGGCCGACCGGCTCCAGACCGATGTCCGCGCCCTTGCCGCGAGCCTGCTCGACCTGGAGCCCCATCGTCTGGACACCTCCGAGAACCTGGGCAATTACGGCTTCGATTCCATCAATCTCAAGGAATTCGCCGAGCATTTGAGCCAAACCTACGCCGTGGAGGTGCAGCCCTCGCTGTTCTTCTCACGAGCCACAGTGGACAGTCTGCGCGCCTGGTTCCTGGAAGAACACGAAGATGCGATCAAAAGCCATTACAACCAGGCTGTCGAAACGCTATCCGAACCGATCCAGGCTCCCGAACCACCGCCCGCGGAAGTCTCGAGGGCGATGGAAAGCGAGAGTTTAGAGAGCTTGCGCCCCTTGCGCCCGCGCCCGGCGGACAGCGAGAGGAAAGCGGCCTCCGAGCCTGATGGCGGCGAGGCCCGCGAGCCCGTGGCGATCATCGGCGCCGCCGGCGTTTTCCCGGGCTCCAAGAACCTGGATGAGTTCTGGCGGCACCTGCGCGCGGCGCGAGATCTGATCACCGAGGTGCCCCCCGACCGCTGGGATTGGCGCAAGCACCACGGCGACGCCGTGGACCGCAAGCACAGCACCGGCTCCAAGTGGGGTGGATTCGTGCCGGATGTGGACAAGTTTGATCCCGCCTTCTTCAAGATTTCCCCGCTCGAAGCGGAAATGATGGACCCCCAACAGCGCCTGTTCCTGGAAACCGCCTGGAAAACCATTGAAAACGCGGGTTACCGGCCCGGGTCGTTCTCCAACCGCGATGTGGGCATCTTCGTCGGGGTTCAGTTCAATGATTACGAGCAGATGCTGGGCAATTTGGGCGCCTTCTCCGCCCAATTGGCCACCGGCAACGCCCATGCCGTGCTCGCCAACCGGGTTTCCTATTTGCTCAACCTGAAGGGGCCCAGCGAGGCGATCGACACCGCCTGCTCCGGCAGCCTGGTGGCGTTGCACCGCGCGGTGAGGTCCGTGCAAAGCGGGGAGAGCGAGTTGGCGCTCGCGGGTGGCGTCAGCCTGATTCTCTCGCCCTATA
>JBGTRP010000616.1:0-4841 GCA_041940685.1 Acanthopleuribacteraceae bacterium | reverse complement strand
GGGTCGGAATTTTCAGGGGCACGGTCTACCGCACGGACAAACCGCTGCTCCAAGAGGAGTGAATCTCCTCTCCCGGCGCGGCAAAAATCAGGACTCGGTCTCCAATTTTATGGAAGCCCAACTTCCCCGATGCCAGAGAAAGCCGTAGATCATGGCTTGCAGCGCACGGTAACTTGCCTGCAGCAGCCATATGGCCAGCAGGCCGAATCCCATCACGGGCCCGAACCAATAGGCCAGGGGCAAAAAGACCAACCATTGCGAGGCGATGGAGACCATCATCACGCGACGCGAATCGCCGGCTCCCAACAAGGCGTTCATCAACACGAGCCCAATGGCCTCGAAGGCGATGGTCATCCCCACGATGCGCATGGGCAGCCGCGCCACATCCAAAGTCGCCGGATCGTGGATGAATTGTGAAAGCAGGAAATCGGGAATCAGCCACATGGGTAGGCCAAGTACGGCCATGCCCACCAGACCGACCTTGACCACATCCCACCCCCAACGCGCCGCGTCGCGCGGGTCCTCCCTGCCAAGGGCCTGGCCCACCAGCGTGGCCGCGGAAAGACCCAGCCCAATACCAGGCAGAATCGCCACGAGGGTGATGTTGATCAGCACGTTGGCCGCGGCCAGTTCCAGCGTGCCCACCTTGCCCACGATCCAATACATGGCCGTGAAACCCGCGGCGAAAAACAACTGCTGGATGCCGTTGGGCAGGGAGAGCTTCACCAGATCCTTAACCTCGCGCAAGCTGGGGATCGTGGCCAGGAATCCGTTGGCGCGCGCGTAGCGGAAACCCAGCAGAAAATAAACCAGGGTTCCCAGGACCGTGGCGAGCGCGGACCCGATTCCCGCGCCCGTAACCCCCAGTTCCGGGGCGCCGAACTTGCCGAAGATCAAGGTGTAATTAAGGAGGATATTGCAAATATGCATAAATACCAGGGTGCCCATATAGAGCCGGGAGAGATCAACCGCATTCCAATAACCGCGAAATGAAAAGTTGATGCCGACAAATAGGATGACCAGCACGCGCACGCGCAAATAGGGAACGCCATCCTCGATGACCTCGGGGTCCCCGTTGAGGTAGGGATAGAGCACGGGAACCAGAAAAAAGAGCACCGCGGAGAAAACCAAGCCCACGCTGAAGGCGATCAAGATACCGGTATTGAGAGGACCCGCGGTTTCATGCTCGCGCCCCTGGCCCTTGCGCCGCGCGGCCATGGCCTGCACCCCGGTGGAAATTCCCAATATCAGGGCTTGGCACATAAAGGTGGCAAACCCTCCCAGCCCCACGGCCGCGAGCGCGGGATTGCCCAGGGTGCCTACCATGGCGGTGTCCACGAGGTTGAGCACATTTTGGGAGATCATGCCGCCGATAATGGGCATCGCCAAGATCAGAATGCGTTTAAGCCTTGTTTTCTCAATCATGTTCGTCACCCAAACTCAAAGGGCCGCGCCCCGGTACTGGCGCGTCCGCCCCGGGTCCCTCGAAAAGACCGTTTATTTTACAAAAAATCATGCCCCGCCGGTGAGGCTTTCCCACACGCGTATCAAAGCTTCATGCGTTTGAAGATTCGCTCAGGTATACCTACGATCAATTTCATGATCCACTTCCAAAACCATCGGGTATACGCCACATCCTTGCCTTTGCGCCACGCACGCAAAATATCCCGCGCCGCCTGTTCGGGCGTGGCGCACAAGAGCGGCGGCAGATCCATGCCCTCGGTCATCGCGGTCTTTACAAAACCCGGTTTCACGGTCAACACCCGAACTCCGGCCGGGGCAAGGCGGTTGCGCAACCCGGAAAGGTAGGCGCTGAAGCCGGCCTTGGCGCAGCCATAGAATTGGTTGCTCGCTCGGCCGCGATCGCCGGCCACGGAGCTGATGCCGATCACGAAACCCCGGCCGCGGCGCTCAAGGTCGCGCGCGACAATGTTCAGCATCGACACGGGACCGTTGAGGTTGGTTTCCAGGATGCGGCGCGCCTCGGCAGGGTCGTGCTGAGCCTTTTTCTGATCGCCCAGATAACCCACTGCGCATAATACCCCCTCGGGCCGAGGGTCCAAGCCATCATAAATATCTTGATGGGAATCGAGATCCAGCGCGTCGAAGCCGATGGCTCGAGCGGGAATCTCGAAGCGCAGGCTAAGATCGGCCGCGTCTTTTTCCAACTCCGGCAGATCGCGGCCCGCCAGGTAGAGGGCAAACCCTTGCTTGGCGAACAGGCGGGCGGTCGCGCGCGCGATATCGGAACGAGCCCCCAAAACCAGCAACCAATTCATCGTGTCACCTCGATGCGACGGGATTGTAACGAGGCCCAGCGGCCATCCGGGTCCAGTTCCCGCTTGCATTTCAGGAAGGCCGGGGCCTCGGGATATCCCTTTAAAAATGCTTGCGCCTTCATGCGCGCGTCCTTGGCAAGGTACAGGCGGCCGCCGTAATCGGCGACCATGGGATCCAACTGATCTAAAAGCTGAAGCACGGAGGGTTTGGCCGGAAAATCCAGGGCCAGGGTATAACCCGGCATGGGAAAGGAGAGCGGGCCCGCGCCGGGCCCGAATAGCTTGAGCACGGTCAGAAAAGAGCCCTCGCCCGAGGCCGCGATACGGGAAAGAATCTGGCGGATACCCTCGCGGCCCGTCTCCACCGGCAGGACGAACTGGTATTGCAGCAAACCCCGCCTGCCATAGATGCGATTCCAATTGTGGATGCGATCCAGCGGAAAGAAGAAGCGATCGTAATCCACGATCGATCGCCGAACCCGCGTGGGCGCCGCTCGGTAGACCAGACTGTTAAAGGCTTTCATGCTCCAATGGTTCAGCGCGATGCCTGGAAAAAAGAGGGGTATGTTCAGCGTTGGTCGGGGCTTCAAACGAAGTGGCTGGCCGCGGCGCGCGGGCGGCAATTGATCCACGGCGGCATGCTCGCCACGATACATCACCGAGCGGCCCAAGTTTTTTCCCCGCGCCAGGTTGTCCAGCCACGCAACCGAATAGGTGCTTTCCTCACCGCCCTCGAACAAGTCCATCACCGCGTCCAGGTTGGGTACCCGCCAGGTCTCGCGCAAGATGTAGGCGGATGAAATGGGTTTCAGGCGAAATTGGGCGGAAAGGATCACGCCGGTGAGGCCCATGCCGCCACAAGTTGCCGTGAAAACATCCTGGTTCTCCCGCGGCGAGCAGGTGACCACTCGACCGTTCGCCAGCAACAAATCCAGGCTCAATAGATGCCGGCGGAAGGATCCATCCCTGTGATGGTTCTTGCCGTGGATATCCGCCGCCACCGCGCCGCCGAGGGTCACGAATTTGGTGCCGGGCACCACGGGTGGAAACCAACCGCGAGGCACGAGGAACTCCAGCAACTCGGCGAGACTCACCCCACTTTCGCAACTCAAAACGCCGCGCTCCGAGTCGAAGGAAAGCAACCGGTTGTAGCGATGGGTCGACAGCATGCGGTCCGCCAGCGAAGCATCTCCATAGCAACGGACCAAACCGCGGCTAATGGCGGGTCCCGCGACCTCCAGCAGGGCTCGCAGTTCCGACCCGCTGGAGAAAGAGCGCATATCGCCCTCCACCACCGGATAGTTGCCCCAATTCGCGATCTTCACGTCCGCTCCGTAAATACCCATTTCTTGTCGAGAAAATATTTGCCCAGATAACCGGTTCCCAGTCCCAGGGCGCCACCCACGTACTTCGCCGCGGGAACGCCCCACAGGTGATGGAAGGCCAACTCGAGGCCCCAAAACCATAAGGTAGTGAAAATACCGGTGAATGCATAGAGAAAAAAGGTCGCGGTTTCCTGGCGCGCGGTTTGGCTGGCGTGATAAAAGATCTGGTTTTTATCGAGCAGGTACTTGGTCACGAGACCAGCTCCCGTTCCGGCGCCCATGGCCAGATAAAGCGCAAGGGGACCGCCGTACAAACCCAGGGAAAGCCGCTGTACCGCCAGGTTGCATAGGATGGCGACCAGGGCGAAAAGCGCGTATTTTAGAGCGATCATGCGTAGAGCACCCAACCGAAGACCAACAGCCAACCCAAAATGGTCAGTTGCAGGAAGCGGTCTTTTAAGAGTGTACGCGTGGGGTTTCCGCTCTTGGCTTCCACAAAGGTGATCTGCATATAGCGCAAAATACCGATTACCACGAAGACCGTGGTCAGATAGAGCCGGTTGTCGCCGATGCGGCCGAAAACCTCGGGCGAGGTGGTGTACATAATATAGGAAACAATCACCACCGCGGCCATGGTGACCATTGCCGCGTTGAGGAACTCCAAATTGTAGCCGTCCACGGTCTTGCGCATTTTCCTACCGCTGTGATTGAAGATCAGCACGTCGTCGCGCCGCTTTGCCAAGGCCAGAAAGAGGGCCAAAAGGAAGGTGATCACGATGATCCACATGGAAAGCCGCACGCCCGCGGCCTCCGCGCCGATAAACAAGCGGAACACGAAGCCCAGGGCCACCACGCTGATATCCAGGATGGGAATATGCTTGAGTAAAAAGGAATACAGCAGGTTCATGAACAGATAGGCGCAGAGAATCAGACCCACGGACCTGGAAAGGAGAAAACCGGCGCCCAGACCCGATCCTGCCAAAACTGCGATCAACAGCCAGGCCGTGGCGGGCCGCACCTCGCCCGCCGCCAGCGGGCGCCGCTTTTTTACGGGATGGTTTCGATCGGCCTCTATATCCTTCAAATCATTGAAAATGTATACCGCGCTCGCGCTCAAACACAATGCGGCGAAGGCCAGCGACGCCCGGCCCAACACCGTTGCCTCGGTTAACTTCATGGCAAAAAACAAGGGCGCGAACACCAGTGCATTCTTTATGTACTGATATGGCCGCGCCAA
>JBGTRP010000615.1:0-4843 GCA_041940685.1 Acanthopleuribacteraceae bacterium | reverse complement strand
ATGCTGCGGGGATTTACACAGGAGAAGTTGGCCCAAGAGGCCGGCGTATCCAGGGAGTGGTTGGGAAAAATTGAAAAGGGCCGAACCACCACGGTGGAAAATCTGCTCGTCATCAGTTGGACCCTAAACATCCATCCCTCGGTATTTTTCCATGGCTCCGAAAGACCAGGCACAGAAACGCCGCATCAGGCCCTCAAATATATGGCGGAGCAGCTTTAAGTCGGCTTGGAAGCATCCGCGGTAATTCGAGCCCATTCCGACTCTCCCCTGGCGGATCAAAACCCGCCGCTTGGTTCCGAAATCCAGTATTCGTCGATTGCGAATGCCCAGGCGCAATTTCGATGTTCGATGCGAAAGTAGCAACGCGAGGTTGACAGCCCCAATCTCTGCTCTTAGAATTTGGTGATTGAAACCATGAAAACCACGAAAATCCTAGAATCAGCGAAAGGATTGTGTGGAATTTTTTCTAAAGGTAGATGATATGCTTTCCTCGGGCTCGGATTATTCTGGCAAAGAAAGTTCCCTGACATTAGGAGAAGTCGACCCACCCAACAGCCTGAAGCCTCCCAGGCTGGACCGACTTTCTCGGCGCGAATTACAGAATTATTTTGTCAATAGCTGGCGGTTATACGAGTGGCTTTTCACCGCTCTCACGGATGAAAGGGCCCTGTACTACCGCCCCGACCCTTTGCGGCATCCGCTTGTTTTCTACTGGGGTCATACGGCGGCCTTTTACATCAACAAATTGGTCATGGCAGGCCTGCTGAAAAAGGGTTTGAATCCCCACTACGAGGAATTATTCGCGCGCGGGGTCGATCCGGCCTCGCCCCGGGAATTGGAAACCGAGATCGATTGGCCGCGGGAGAGGGATGTCAACGCCTATCGCGACCAGGTTTTTGAAACCGTCATGGAGTTGATCGCCACCGCTGATCTCGCGGCGCCCATCCACGAGGCCCATCCGCTCTGGAGTTTGGTCATGGGCATCGAACATGATCGCATCCACTTTGAAACCTCCTCGGTTCTTATTCGCCAATACCCAGTCCACATGCTGACCCGACCCGAGGACTGGCTGTATGCCCCGCGCAACAGGACAGAGCCGGAAATGGACATGATCGAGGTTCCCTCCGGTCAGGTTACGCTCGGTAAAAAAAGGGCCTACCCCAGTTTCGGCTGGGACAATGAATACGGCCATCTCGAGTTGAAGATCTCTGCCTTTGAGGCCGGCCGGAACCTGGTCACCAACCGCGCGTTTCTGGATTTCGTGGCGGACGGCGGCTACGAGGATCGGCGTTTCTGGAGCGGGACCGGCTGGGATTGGCGCTGCCGCCAAAAGGCCGATCACCCGCCCTTTTGGGTTGCGGGCGATGGAGGCTTTTACTACCGGGCGCAATTCGACGAGCTCGACATGCCCATGGATTGGCCCGTGGAGGTCAACTGCCACGAGGCAGAAGCGTTTTGCCGCTGGAAGGGCGCCGAATACCGGTTGCTCGGCGAGGGCGAATTCCGCCTGCTGACACGGGATATGACGGCGGAGGAAGACGATGTCGCCTTTCACGACGGTTTTAATCTGCACCTGAAATACGGTTCCCCCTGCCCCGCCGGCTCGCTGGAGAAAGCGACCTCACCACACGGCATTCAAGATGTTTACGGCAATCTGTGGGTATGGCTACGCGACAACTTTTATCCTCTACCCGGCTTCCGGACCCACTCGCTTTACGAGGATTTCTCCGAACCCTATTTCGACGATCAGCACGCCATGCTGCTGGGCGGTTCCTGGGCGACCATGGGAACCGGCGCTTCCAAATATTACCGGCTTTGGTTTCGGCGCCATTTCATTCAACACGCGGGTTTCCGCCTGGCCAGGGACGTCTAATAGAAGCACGGCTCCATTACCCAAAGAGGCTGCATTTGGAAATTCATCAGCGGAGAATCGTGGAAACCGCCCGCAAAATGGGCATTGAGGTCACTGACCTCAGCGACTCCTGGAGGATGGACGCGGTTTTGTTGCGTCACCGCGGGCGGGAGGAACTCGTCATTCAGGGTAGGATCTACGGCAGCCTATCCCACCAGGCCGACATGCTGGCCGCCCACAAACACGCCTGCAAGGCCCATCTCGCGGACATGGGCATCGCCGTTCCCAGAGGAATGGTCTTTGAGGACGTGGAAACGAGTTGGCCCGCCATTTCGGAATTCATTCCCGATCACGCGCCCGTGGTCTGCAAGCCGCTTGACGGCACCGACGGCAAAGGCATTCTCATGGACATCATGGACGCCCGGGAAGTGGAAGCGCATTGGCGGGCCCAGCGGGGCGAATTCGGCTCATTCCTGCTGGAGGAACAGGTCGCGGGGAGCGACCTGCGCGTTCAGGCCATCGGCGGCGCATTGGTGGCCGCCTGTGTGAGGGCGCCCACCACCCTGGTTGGCAACGGCAGAGACCGGGTAAAACGGCTCATCCAGGCCAAAAATGAGACCATCGGGCGACTCAACCCCGAAAACAAGGTGGAGGTGGACCAGCAGGTCTTGCATATGCTGAGCGAGCGGGGCATGAACCTGGACAGTATTCCCGCCGAGGGCGTGGAATTGCGCATCAAAAAAGTGGCCAACATGGCCCAGGGCGCCACCGCGATCGACGTCACCGACCAAATCCACCCACGCTACGGAGAGTGGATCGGCCGCATCGCCTCGAGTTTACAACTCAGCATTTTCTCATTAGACGCCATCACTTCCGACCATCGGGCCGACCCGAGCACCCATGCCAAGGTCCTCGAAATCAACGCCCAACCCGCCTGGATGCATCACACCTTCTCGGAAAGAAGGCAGCACGATATCCCAAACATGATTCTCAAGCATTTGTTCGGGTTACATTGAACCCTCAGGCTCATGTATCGCCACAAATCAAATCAGAAGAGCCGTTGCGGTTCCAGCCTCAAACAAAAGGAAAAAGGTGTAACTCCGGTTCCATTTGGGCTTGTCCAGAAACCAGACCGCCACGCGGGTAATCGCTAAGCCCAACCAGGCCACGCCCAAAGCGGTAAAAAGAACCAAGGATTGGCGGTAGAGAACAAAAGCGCCTAGGGCCACAAAAAAGCCGCCAAAAGCGATGCGCATCTCTGCCTTTCCCCTGGCGCCTTTTAAGGAAAAAAACGCAACTTTGGCCACTCGATCTGGTATTGCTAAGCTTGTGACCCCGAAAAGGAATGTAAACAGTGCGCCAAGATTATGAAACAATTCAATCCAGTCCAATGGTAGCTCCTTTTGGTAGTAAGCTGGGCTTAGTTTATCAGGGACATACTTTCCCTCGGGCATCGACGCCGGGGCATGGCTCCTGAGGAGAAAACAGAATATATTAAATTTCGGCCACGGGCATTTCGAATTAACTATATTTTACCGGGACAATCAATCACATTTCACGGCGCCCTTGGAATCCAGACCCACCCCGAGGATGGCGTTGACGGCCCGCGCCACGGCCGGATTTTTCATGCAATCGGGAGAAATTTTCAGACTGCCCTGGGCGTTTGGGACACCTCCATTGGGCAATTCCCAAACAAGCAGCTTTTCACTCTCCTCTTCCGAGTCGTGACATTCAGAAAAGGCATCCTGACCCATTTTGGAAAGCTCGAGCAAAGCTTCCCCGATCCGCCGATGGGCCTTCGCGCTGAGAGTCCCGCGACAGTTTCGGCCATCGGGCAGGGTCGTCATCCAACGCCGTCGGGCGCTATCGACTTCCGTGGCGGTGCTGAGATAGGGATCCACGATCACCATTTGCCGCAGGCTCAGGCTGAAGGCGGGCAAACCCTGGTAGGCGCTTTCGGGGTCCAGCCGCTCCCGCTGCATGCGCCGCATGCTCCACACCAAGGCCGCCAGCATCAATACCGCTCCGGCGACCGTGGCCAGCGCCACGCGGGTCAACCTTTTTCCCGATAATTTCACGGCGACGAACAACGCGGGAACGGCGGCCAACAAGGCGCCAAGCAGCCCGTACCCAAGGGCCATGGCGCCCGCGGCGAGACCGCTACCCGGGGGGACAAAATACCGCCCGCCCACATAGGTTCCGGCGACCAGGCCGAAGAAAGCCATGCTCAACACAAATAAAATTCGGATCAGCCATTGCATATCGTTCTATCCCCAATCTTTTTTCGAGGGCTTGGCACGGTTTAGAGGGGCAATCCTACTCGAAATGTTTTGCCGTGTCGAGGCCGGGCTGTTGAATTCCGATGTTCAAACCCAAGCCCAAATCAAGGACGGCCAATGGAGGCTCTCCCCAGAAAACTGAAAGTCTCAAAATCTCCGTATTGACAAATCAAATTCGCATGGTCAGAATTCCCGTAAAATGAAATTACGCAACGCGGCAGGAGTTCATTGGCGAACAATTACGATGACGCCGAAAGAAGGGAACTGGTTTTTTTATCGGGTTCCCGCGATGTGGAAGATTTGCTGTTTCAAGCAAGGGATGTGGTGCGCCAACTCGCGGAAACGCCCACCCTTTCCCCGCGGGGGCTGGCGCCCTATTTTTGGGAAGATCAGGATATTCTCTGGCGTCATGACTATGATTTTCAGGAAAAAATCAAAAGGCCCAGCGATCCTGACGTCGCCATCGCGATTTTCATTTTCGGCGAACGTCTGGGCCAGCCCCTGCCAAAAAGCTTTACCCTGCCGCCGGACTTCAGCTTACCCGAAACGGTCCGGCACGGCGCCCTGAACGCGGATGCCGAAATTCCCCTGACTGGCACCTTGTATGAATACCTCGATTGGTTGCAGGAAAATCAAAGGAGACGGGCCGGCGACAGACCGACCCTGCCGGGCCTGGTTTATTTTCTTGGGCCCGGGAGCGAAATCGCGCGCA
>JBGTRP010000614.1:0-4851 GCA_041940685.1 Acanthopleuribacteraceae bacterium | reverse complement strand
ATATTTGCCGTGGGCGAGTGAAGCTCCCTGCCCAGGCGGTCGCCGCGCAGCACGGTTCCCTCCAGGAAATAGGGGCGGCCCAATAAGCTCGCGGCCTTTTCCAGATCCCCCTTACCCACGTGGGTCCGAATGCGCGAGGAAGACACGACCCGGCCCTCCAGACGGAAAGGCGGCATTTCGAATACCTGATACCGCCCCTCTTCGGCCATGGCTTTCAGGGTTTCCGGCGTTCCTTTTCTCTGGTGGCCAAAGCGGAAATTGAAGCCAACCAGCAGGATCTTAAAGTTCAGTTGATCCCTTAAATAGGTCACGAAGTCTTGAGGGGAATAACGTGCGAGCCGTGTGGTAAAAGGCTGAACCAGGTAATAATCCAATCCGTGGTGTTCCAGTAAAGCGCGCTTTTGAGCAGGGGTTTGCAGAAGTTTTGGCGCTTTCTCGGGCGCCAATACCTTGAGCGGATGAGGCTCGAATCCCAGCAGGGCGGTGCGCAAACCATGCGCTTCGGCCAAGGTCCGAGCCTTGGCGATGATGCGCTGATGCCCCAGGTGAACGCCATCGAAGTTCCCGATCATCAGACACAGGGGCTCGTCGATCTTGGTTTGATTGATGTTGACGACTTCCATCAGAAGAACCGCAACCAGATTTGTAATACGATGTTCGCCAACACGCCCGCGGCCACATCGTCGAGCACAATCCCCAACCCACCGGGCAATTTTTCACATTTGTTCACGGGCCAGGGTTTCCAGATATCAAAGACGCGGAACAGCAGAAAAGCGGCGACCCATGCGGTCCATCCCAAGGGCAGCGGCAACCAGAGCAGGGTTAGGAACATCCCCGCGATCTCATCGATCACCACATGCGAGGGGTCCTCACGATCCTCGGCCTCCGCCAGCCAATGACTGGAGTAAATGGCCACAAGGATGGTGACCGCGACCAGGAGCAGTTGTAAGATGCCATTGGCGGGGAACAAAAGTAGCGCCAAGATCACGGCCAACAAGGAACCCATGGTTCCCGGCGCGAATGGAATCAGGCCCACGCCGAAACCCGTGGCAAGGTAATAGTAAATTTGTGCCCTGAGCTTTTTCAACAACCGCCTCCACCGCCGGCCGGCGTGTTTGCTATTTTACGGTAAATGCGGGGGTTTGCCAGCGAATTCTGTGATTGGCCTGCCGCATCGCCTCCTTATCCTCGGGGTTCGACGCGGCGAGGCCGCTTCAAAAACGAATTCCGGCGCCGGGTGGATTCACAAATGAAAGGGTTTGGGTTTAGCATGGGTTGCTGGATCGATAGGAGGACGAGAACATGAGCGGGCCGACTTGGGAATTCTGGATCGACCGCGGCGGGACCTTTACCGACATCGTGGCGCGCGACCCCGAGGGCGTATTGCACGGCCACAAGCTGTTGTCGGAGAATCCGGACTGTTATGAGGACGCCGCGCTCGCGGGTATCCGCCACTTCCTCGGCTTGCCCGCCGACGCGGACATTCCGCGGGAGCGGGTTCGAGCCGTGAAAATGGGTACGACCGTGGCGACCAACGCCCTGTTGGAGCGCAAGGGCGCACGCACGGTCTTGGCGACCCATGCCGGGTTGGAGGACGCGCTCCATATCGCCTATCAAAACCGGCCGAACATCTTTGCCATGGAAATCGCCAAACCTCAGCCCTTATTCGAGCGGGTGGTTACCGTGAAAGCGAGGATGGGCGCGGACGGGCGTGAGTGGCGCCCGCTGGATCTCGATGACCTGCGCGCCAAGCTGGAACCGGCCTACCGGGACGGCATCCGCTCCGCGGCTATCCTGTTCATGCACGCCTACCGCGACCCAGCTCATGAGCGGGCCGCGGCGCGGGTTGCGCGGGAGCTGGGCTTTACCCAGGTCTCGGCCAGCCACGAAATCAGCGCCTTGATCAAATTCGTGGCGCGGGGCGATACCACGGTCGCCGACGCTTATCTATCCCCGGTATTGAATGCCTACACCCAACGCGTGGGCAGGGCGCTGGGCAAGGCGCCCCTGCTGTTTATGCAGTCCAACGGGGGGCTGGCGGAGGCTGGCCACTTTCGCGGCAAGGACAGCATCCTCTCCGGGCCGGCCGGGGGCATGATCGGCGCGGTGAAAACCGCCCTGGCCCAAGGCCTTGACAAAATCATCACCTTCGACATGGGCGGCACTTCCACGGATGTCGCCCATTTTGACGGCGTATTGGAGCGCGGGTACGACCGCGAGATCGCGGGAACGCGAATCCAGGCGCCCATGCTGGCGATCCACACGGTGGCCGCGGGCGGCGGCTCCATCCTGGCTTTCGATGGGCAACGCTTCCGAGTGGGACCCGAATCCGCGGGCGCCGATCCCGGACCCGCCTGTTACGGCAAGGGCGGTCCCCTGACGCTCACCGACTGCAACCTGATCCTGGGCCGCCTGGATTCGGCCCGTTTTCCAAGGGTATTCGGTCCGGGCGGCGATCAGCCTCTGGACCCGGAGCCCACGAGGCGGGAATTTGCCGAATTGGCGGCCGCCTGCCGCGAGGCCACGGGCCTGGACCGGAGCCCCGCGGCAATCGCGCAAGGCTGTCTGGACATCGCGGTGGAGAACATGGCCCGCGCCATCAAATCCATTTCGATCCAAAAAGGCTACGACGTGTCCCGCTACACGCTCTGCTGTTTCGGCGGCGCCGGGGGCCAGTTGGCCTGTAAGGTGGCGGATGCGCTGGGCATGCCGCGCGTATTCATTCACCCCCTCGCGGGCCTGCTGTCGGCCTTCGGCATGGGCCTCGCCGAACCGCGCGCCCTGAGAGAAAAAACCCTGGAGCTTCCCTTGGACTCGCTGACGGAGGAAGCTTTGGAAGCGGAATTCGTGGGCCCTCGCCGGGAAGCCATGGCCCAATTGGAAACTCAGGGAGTGGCCCCCGACCGTCTGGAACACGGCGTTTTCATGAAGTACCGAGGCACGGACAAAGCCTTGGAGCTTCCCCGCGCGGAGATCGAGGCCATGCGCGAGGCGTTTCACCGCACCCACCGGGAAAGGTTTGGATTCGCCATGCCGGACAAGCCCTTGGTGGTAGCCGCGGTCCGGGTGGAAGCGCTTGTCTCGCGCCAACTCGCGGAAAGCGCCGGCGGCGAGGCCGCGCCCAATCCTTACGCCATGGCGCGTCCCACGGCCCAACTGGGCGAAACGCGGATGTTCTTGGATGGATCTTACGAAAAGGTTCCGGTGTATAGCTGGAACGGCGGCGAAGAGGCGCTCGACATTCAGGGACCCGCGCTTCTGGTCAACGATCACGCCACCATGGTCGTCGATCCGGGGTGGCGGGCTCGAACCGGGCGGAACCTGCTATTGGAAAGGGTGGCGCCGCTACCGCGACCCCGGGTGGATAGAGATTCCGCGGACCCGGTCATGCTGGAAATCTTCAACAACCTCTTCATGTCCATTGCCGAGCAGATGGGTTACACCCTGGAAAACACCAGTTCCTCGGTGAACATGAAGGAGCGGCTTGATTTTTCCTGCGCCATTTTCGATCGCCTTGGCAGACTGATCGCCAACGCGCCCCATATGCCGGTCCACCTCGGCTCCATGGGCGAAAGCGTGGAGGCCTTGATACGGACGCATGGCCCCAGTTTGAAGCCCGGCGACGCTTATGCCTCCAACGACCCCTACCAGGGCGGCACCCATCTTCCGGACATCACCGTCATTTCGCCGGTGTTCGACGAGGACGGACGACAGTTGCGCTTTTTCCTGGCCTCGCGCGGGCATCACGCGGATATCGGGGGCATCACCCCGGGCTCGATGCCGCCCTTTTCCCGGCATATCCGCGAGGAGGGCGTCCTGCTGGACAATGTGCGGCTGGTGGAAAACGGTCATTTCCTGGAACCCGAAATCCGAACCCTCTTCGAAACCGGGCCCTACCCGTCCCGCGATGTGGAACAAAACCTGGCCGATCTCAAGGCGCAGCTCGCCGCCAATGCCAAGGGCGCCGCGGAACTCGGCAACATGGTCCGCAATTTCGGTTTCGCGGTGGTCAAGGCCTACATGAACCATGTGCGGAACTACGCGGAGGCCTGTGTGCGCCGCGCGATCGGCGCGTTAAAAAGCGGCGCCTTCCGCTACGAACTGGATGACGGCAGCGCGGTGGCCGTGCGCATCGAAGTGAATGCGCGCGCGGGAGAGGCGGTGATCGATTTCAGCGGCACCAGTCCGCAGGTAGCCTCCAACTTCAATGCGCCTGCCGCGGTCTGCAAGGCAGCGGTGCTCTACGTATTCCGCACCCTGGTTTCCGAACCCATTCCCATGAATGCGGGTTGCCTGCAACCGCTGGAGATCCGCATCCCCAAGGGCTCGATGCTCAATCCGGACTACCCCGCGGCCGTGGTGGCGGGCAACGTGGAAACCTCCCAGGTCATAACCGACGCGCTGTACGGCGCCCTGGGCCTGATGGCGGCGGCCCAGGGAACCATGAACAATTTCACCTTCGGCGATGCGCGCCGCCAGTATTACGAGACCATCGGCGGCGGCGCGGGCGCGGGCGCGGATTTTGACGGATGTGACGCGGTCCATACCCATATGACCAATTCCAGGCTCACCGACCCGGAGGTTCTGGAACTCCGCTATCCCGTCATCCTGGAACGCTTCGCCATTCGTTCGGGTAGTGGGGGCGCGGGACGGCATCGGGGCGGGGACGGCATCGTCCGCCACATCCGTTTCCTGGAAAGGCTGAATGCCGCGATCCTCTCCAATCGCAGGGTTGTCCCTCCCTTCGGCCTGGAGGGCGGCCTTCCCGGCGCGCCCGGCGCCAATCGCGTGCTGCGGGCCGATGGCAGCGTTGAAGAGTTGGCCGCCCAGGACGAACGCGAGATGCAAGCC
>JBGTRP010000613.1:0-4863 GCA_041940685.1 Acanthopleuribacteraceae bacterium | reverse complement strand
TATTAAGTAATAGTAAAAATATCATATATAATATACAAAATCCAAATATAATAGAGACAATCAAATATAATTTATTTGTATCAAGCATTCCTTAAAATATAGTAATATAATATTTAAAGAAAATATTAATACTCCATTTTTTACAAAAATCACTAACAAATTCCATTTTTTTAATTAAAATGATGTCAAGAAATAAATTAGGAGATATGGCCCCTAAGGGCGGGCGTTTACCCCGCGCCCGATTTAGGCACCAACCTTCCCCGCCAGACCCTCCGAACGGGCCTTTTTTCAAAGACTATTCCTCGAAACTCCTTTACCCACGCCCCTCTACCAATCGGATATCCTAGGTTTTCATAAATTCCGTTTCCCAGGGGAACATTGGCCCTACCCAGTCATGCTTGTTTGGCCGGCATCTAGCTCGGGGCCATGGAGAGGTGGGCAGAGGCGGGGAGAAGGAGATTTTCCAAAATTTCCCCGGCTCTTTGCCGCTCCGATGACGAGGCGATTCAACCATTTTTGTGCTTAGATGTAACCCACTGATTTCATGAAAGATGGCCACAAAAGATATACTTGGAACGAGGCGATCGCCGCACAATTCACGCGAACCTGAATCGGGATTCTTGGGCGCGGTCAACTAAAGACGTTTTCGTGGCGGAATCCGGCCTTTCCAGTGAATTTAATAGGCTTAGCGCAGGTTTTTTTTCGCGTTTGGCGGGTTAAAGCTCCTCGTCGAGACTAGTCTACCCACGGGCGTTTAATAGGCGGTTACTACCGTTTTTCAATTTCAAGAAAATCTACAAAAAAAGTTTGTTTGTTAAAATCGAGAAAATAATGTAGGATATCGATCAGAGTCTTCTTAAAGGGGTAATGTAATGGCAAACGAACAAATGACCAAGTCAAAGACCGAAAACGACCTCTCAGAGGTCGAACGAATCTTCAATGAGGACGAAATGCGCCTCCTCAACGTGAAACCGGAGTGGTCGGAAGAAGATCTTCTCAACCAAGAGGGTATTTTCTTTTTGAAGGATGTGGCTCAAAAGCTTCAAGTTCACTCCAGTGAGTTCAAGAAAGAGGCCCGCGCCCAAGAAAAAATGGGCAACAACCCATGGGATGTGATGGGCATTCGGAAAACCTGGACCCATTGGCAGGTGCGCATGAAGAAGTTTTCTCCATACTACAAAGCGCATCGCCTGCCCAAAATTCGCACGGTTGAGAAACACTGGGATGGTAACACGCTGCTCAGCCAAACCGGGCGTTTTTATTTAACGGATGTCTGTGAAAAGATCCCGTTTTCCACCCATCAAATTCGCTATCAGGTACGCCGCTGCCCCAAGCCGCAAGAGGAATACGGCGTGTGGAAGGACGATCAGTACAAGGCCTATTTGGTTGAGATGGAAACCTTTGCAGCATGGATGAAACGAATCTGGGTTCATGGAGATTTCAACTCCTCGCGCAACGCGAAAAGTGGCCGGACCGGCAGGTAACGGACTTCGCCGCATTTTTTTGAGCCCAAATGAAAACTAACCGGAAATGCCGAATCGCCCAATATTCGGTTTTCCGGTTTTTTGTTTTCTAACCCCTTTTTCCACGTTATCATGGAGAGAAGTCTCCAAAATGGTTTGCCTACGGTATGCCGGGAGAGGGAGCGCGCCGCCCCGGCAACGGGTTTCCCGAAGCTTTTCCGGAGGATTGTATGCTGAACAAGATCTGGGTGCGGAATTTGATCATCGCCGCCGGCGTTCTGGCGGCCATAATCGTCACTTTTTCCTTGCGCAATGCGCTGGCGCCCGTTTTCATCGCGCTGGCCATTGCTTACGTGGGCGACCCGATTATCGACAAATTCGAATCCTGGAAAATTTCGCGCACCTGGGGCATCATCATCCTCATCATCATCTTCCTTCTCGCCTCCGCGGGCCTGGCGCTCTACCTCATCCCCAAGCTCATCTACCAAGTAAGCGAGCTGGCCGACAAACTGCCCGACTATTGGAAACAGTTGAAAGATCGCTTCCTGCCGCAATGGGAAACCTACGCACAAACCCATTCGGAAGAAATCACCCAATACAGGGAGTCCGCGATCGCCTGGGTGCAGGAAAACGCTGGCATTCTCGCCAAAAATATCTCAACCGGCCTGGCGACCTCCTTTAAGTCGATCGGCGCGTTTCTGGCCAATATCGTCGGCCTGCTCATCATTCCCGTACTGGCCTTCTACCTACTGCGCGATTTCGACATCATGAAGGAAAAGATTGCCAACCTGATTCCTATTAAAAGGAAAGCCTACATCATCGGTCTGTTCACCGAGTTGGACGAGGCATTGGAAAACTTTATTCAGGGCCAGTTGCTGGTGGCGCTGATTCTCTCGGTCATCTACTCGGTGGGATTGACGATCGCGGGCTGCCCCGGCTCGCTCTTAATCGGCATTTTGGCGGGATTCGCCAATCTGGTTCCCTATTTGGGCATCGCCATTGGCCTGGTGCCCGCGATTCTGCTCACCTACCTGACCGGCAATCCCGCCTGGCAAGTAATTCTGGCCGGTTTGACCTTCGTGATCGGTCAATTGCTGGAGGGCATGCTCATCACGCCCAAGGTCGTGGGCGAATCGGTGGGCCTGCATCCCGCGCTGGTGTTGATCGCGCTCATGGTGGGCGGTTCCTACTTCGGATTGGTGGGCATGATCCTGGCCTTACCCACCTGCGCGGTGTTAATGGTTTTTGCAAAGCGGGGGTACGCCTATTACGTGGGCTCCATCCTCTATCACGAGGAAGACGAACCCCGGGACCAATCCCCACTCAAGCCCGCCTGATCGGATGCGAGGGGTCCGAAGGCAAAAATTGGCAGGGGCGCCAGGCTCAATCTTCGATCTGGTTCAGGGTCCGCTCTATCAATTGCCAAAGCTGTTTTGCGCTATCAATATCGGAATGTGTTTGCCCGAAAGAAACGCGAATCACGAAGCGGTTCTCAAGTACGGTTTGGCTGAGAAAGGCCTCGCCCGTGGCATTGATCGCCTGAATCAGGCTTTTGCCGGCAGCGTCATCCTCCATGCGAAAACAGATCGTGTTCAGCCTGGGCTCTACCACCAGGCGCAGGCGCGGATGCTGTCTGACGCGGTCCGCGAACCATAGCGTCATGCGGATATGCTCGCGAATCTTGTGGCGCAGTCCCCGCACGCCATAGCAACGGATGACAAACCAAAGCTTCAGCGCACGGAAGCGCCGCCCGAGTTGAATGCCCCAATCCCTGAAGTTTTCCACCACCGCATCCTGATCGGTCTTGAGGAAATCCGCCTGAATGGCCAGGGCCCGTTTCAGCAAGTTGGGGTCCTTGCAAAAAAAGGCGGAACAATCGAAATTGGTAAACATCCACTTATGGGGATTGAAAACAAACGAGTCCGCGGCGTCCACGCCGTCCATGAGCCAACGAAATTCGGGCAGAATCGCGGCGGTGCCGGCCATGGCCGCATCCACATGGAGCCAAACCCCATGCTTGGCGCAAGAGGCCGCGATTTCCCGCACCGGATCGACCGCCGTGGAGGAGGTAGTACCAACCGTGGCCACCACTGCGCAGGGAATCAGTCCCTGGGCAAGATCGTCCTCGATCGCGGTTTCAAGGGCGCGGGCATCCATGGCGAATTGAGCGTCGACGGCGATCTTGCGCAGATACCGGTCGCCAAAACCCGCGATTCTCGTGGCCTTGATCACGGAAGTATTGACCTGTGAAGTGGTGTAAACGACCAGCGGCGGCGAGCCGTAAAAGCCGTCCTGGTTGACGCGGACTTTTTGTTCCCGAGCGGCCAACAGGGCGCAAAGCGTCCCCGTGGAGGCGGTGTCCTGAATGCAGCCCGGCCATGGCAGCCCGATCATTTGCCCCAACCAGCGCATCATGCCGATTTCCAGTTCGGTTGCCGCGGGACTGGTAGCCCAGGACATGGCGTTGACGCCCAATCCCGCAGACAACAGGTCGCCCAATATTCCCGGCCCGCTGTGGTTACAGGGAAAATAACCGAAAAATCTGGGATCGTTCCAATGGGTCACGCCCGGCAAAATCACCTGCTTGAAGTCTTCCAGCACCGCGTCGGCGGACTCTCCCTCATCGGGTGGCTGGGACGGCAACCGGTCCAAAACTTCACCGGGTTCAAGGTCGGGCGAAACGGGTCCATCGAAACCATGGTCCATGTAATCCGCAATCCAATCGATGACCTGATAACCCATCTCGCGGAAACTTTTCGAGTCCATGGCCGCCTCCTCAAACCGATCGGGTCCCCATATATAACCCTTTCCGGCCGGAGAGTCCACCCTCGAAAAGGAGAGCTTGCAAGGGACCAGGAGCCATGCGATAGACGCCGGATGGACCTGGCGAAGGCGCAGGGCAACCGGGACCGGGCGGTAAGGGCGGGAAAAGGTCCCCAATCTCCCCATTTTCCGGGCTTCGCCCTGGATGGAGATGAAACAAATTAAACATTTTCCGTTTAAAGAGACAGATAGTAGAATAATGAGCCCGAGGCGGACAAAAGCCCGCCCGGTTGGGAGAGTGCTCGATTTGACGACGCCAGAAGTTTCCCCAAAAAAGACGACCTCTCAATTTCAGAGCCTCAACATGTTGCTTTGCGCCTATTTCCTGCTCTACAGCTACATCGTGGCGCGAGGCATGGTGCCCCTGCCCGATGAGCCCCGGCGCATTAATTTCTGGGGCCTCTTTTGCGTACTCACGGGAATGGTGATCGCCTTTCAGGTTTTGGTCAATCGCTACCGCCTCTTTCATCTAGCCATCATCGGTTTTTTGCCGATCGCCGCCTGGCAGTTGGCCAAGCGCATCAAATTCCTGGAAATGATGCTGGAGCCAAACCAAGTTGAAAAATTTACCCGTTAC
>JBGTRP010000612.1:0-4875 GCA_041940685.1 Acanthopleuribacteraceae bacterium | reverse complement strand
GTTAATTTCCCAGGGAATGGTTTCCGCGGTTACCCAACCCGTCTCCTTAAAGTGGTTGTCCTTGAGGAAGTCCCTGTCCCCGGCAAGCTCTTTCAGCGTGCTTTCCGGCGCGTTTGCCGCGGCCTCGCGAAGCTCGCCAAAAAAGTCGTCTGTAAAGGCTTCGGCCGCCAAGTTTTGAGCCATGTTGCGAATGCGCAGCTTGGTGGACTCGTTGTAGTCAATGACCTGGGGCTCGGCAGTATCGATCCACTGAAACACGACCACATTGACGCCCGCGTCAACGGGCACGGAGACTTCTTCCAATTCCGTCATGGTGAAGGCGGCCCGGCGGACCTGGAAGTTGTTATTGAGAACCTCGCCCAGGTGTGCGCGGTTGTCATTGTCGAAAAAGGGCGTTTCGTGAACCGTATGACCCTGGTTCTGCGCCACGGTAGCGAAATCCTGATTCTCATCGATGCCCGCTCGGAAGTCGGCCGCGAGGCCCATGGCGTACTCCCTGGTTTTGTTGCGCAGCAGGTTGGCGCGGATAGTCGTGGAGACCGCTTCGAGCGGCTGCACCGATTCATGTTGATGCTCCGCTACCTTGATGAGGTGATAGCCAAATTGGGTTTTTACCGGCTGGGAAAGCTCTCCCTCCGGCAAGGTAAAGGCGGCCGCTTCAAATTCGGGCACCATCCGGCCGCGTCCGAAAAAGCCCAAATCACCGCCTCGCTCCTTGTTGGAGTCGTCCTCGGAGTATTTTTTGGCGGCCTCGGCAAAGTCCAATCCAGAGACGATCTCGCTTCGCACCTGGTTGACTTTGGTCAACGCCTCCTCTTCCGTGCGGCTGTCGGTCTTTATGAGACTGTGGTTGGCCCTCACCTGCTCCTGCTTGCGGAACCGTTCGGAGTTCTCGTTGTAGTAGGTTTGAATCTCCCCCTCGGCCAACTGCATTTGTTCCTCGTAGTCCTTAAGGGTGAACGAGACAAAACGAATCTTGCGCTGGTCGCCGGTCATGAACTTTTCCTGATGCTCCTGGTAGAACTTTTCCAATTTGGCATCGTCGTCCAGTTGGGTTTGGCCGCGAACGTCGAAAGAGTTCAACACCACCATGTCTAAATTGACCCGCTGGTTCTCTTGCACGAATTTCTCGCGAATGCCGGCCTCGCTCACATAGGCGCCGGCAAAAAACATTTGGCGGAACTTCTCGGTTTTCAGCGCTCGATCCCTCAAATAGCCCTCGTAGGACTCCACCTGCATCAAATACCGATTTTTGATGAAGTTGGACCAAACCTCGTCATCCACGAAGTTGCCGTCGGGCATCGTTCGGTTGCGAATGACCAGATCGCGCAGCTCTTCATTGGAAACCTCGACCCCCACATCCTCCGCGCCATTGAGCAAAAGGGCATCGGAGACAAGGGTGGAGGTGAGCACCTGATCGAGATTGGCGCTGTCCAACTGAGTAAAAACGCTTCGCAGGTTCTCGCGCTGGACCAGCGCGTCGCGCACCTTAATTTTGACACCGCCAAGCTTGGCAATGGTATCGCCGGGCGCGACGACGCTACCTTCCCCGAACGCGACCAGGAGATATGCCAACAAAGAAATGACCACCAAAACCAGAATTGCATTGCGGGCTCTTTTCTTGCGCATCAACTTCAACACGTTTCCAACTCCTGCTAGGCAATTTCGTCCTCGGGCCGTCGAGCTGCCAACCCCGAGACAAGAAAGGGATTATAACAGGGGGCCCTAAGAGCCGCAATTGACGATTTCGGGAACATTTCGGCCAAAACCATACCGGAAGCTCGCGCCCGCCCGCATCTTGACGGAATGCGGCCATGGCCGGGTAGAGCTTCGAGCCGCCCGGCGGCCCAGGCCTCCTCTCTGTTGGGGTTTTGCAAGCCCAAGTTCGGTCTCAGGAGGCAAAAGCGCCCGGCTATTCGATAAGGTTTCTACTCCGCTTCTGACGCCCGATCCTAGCCGCCTTGCGGTCAAAATCTTTCCTCTCGTGTGGTGTTTTGGGAACGCCCATACGGCAGTTGCGAGCAATAAGCGCAAGCGAGAGCAGAGCAAACTCAACCTGCCGCTTGAAGCTTGTTGCGGCGGGATGCCGGTAGGCCCTTTTCGGTCCACCTTGACCGGCGAGGAGGCATCCCGCAAGGCTAACCTGGGGTCGGGTTTCTTTCGGGTTGTCTTTTTGTTAGAATAACCGCGCCCGCTTACCTTATCCAAATTCATTGCCGCCCAAATGAAATCTATCCCTTATAATACGTGTATTCCATGCGGAGTGAAGGTGCATGAAAAGCAAAAAAAATTCGCTTTCAAACTCGGATCTGAAAAAATGGGGCCTGTTTTTCTTGTTCATGGTCCTACTCGCGCTGGTCATTATCATCCTCCGCCCCCGCGGAGAAAGCAAAGCGCGCGAACAAATGCAGGTAGCGAAAACCCTGAATCGCGAAGCTCGCGTGATTGCCGAACGGACCAAGGCGCCCCAAGACCTGGCCAACCTGGACATTTCCAACGAGGCTCTGACCAAGGCCGAGAGCCTAATCATTGAAAGCGATTTCTCCGCGGCGCTGCTGGAAGCCGAAAAGAGCGCCCACCACGCGCGCAGGATACTGGAACGGTCCAGCAATGTGGACCCGGCCCAATCCATGATCCGTTTTCGGGAAATTTCGGGTGAGGTGCTGATCAAACGAAGGGACAAGCCCGATTTTGAAAAGGCCAATCTCACCATGCCCCTGGAATTGGGCGACAGCCTGGAGACCTCGGACATGGCCGGCTGTGTGTTGGGCTATTCCAGTCGTATGGAAACCATGTTGATGCCCAACAGCCTGGTGGTCCTGCGGGAGTTAACCCAAAACGATGCGCCTGGCGGAGAAAGCTTGCCCGGGTTCTACCTGGAAGAGGGAACCCTCAACATCCGCGCCTCCGAATTGATGGACACGGGGAAAGCGGGAATCATGACGGATACCGGTAGAATTCTCGTTTCCGCCAATGCCGAGGCCTGGGTGACCTATACCCCGCTGACGGGAACCTTGGAAGTACGCGTCCGCTTCGGTAAGGTGGAGATCTCCGCCGGCTCCAATGTGCTGACCATCGGCAAAAACCAGGGAGTGGCGATTCAGCCGGGCGGAAACCTGGGGCCTCCCATCGCCCTGCCATCCCCGCCGGAGTTGTCCGCACCCGCCAACTTCGCCAAATTCGAGGCCAACCAGAATGGGTTCACCCAGGTCAATCTGGAGTGGACGCCCGTGCCCGATGCGGACCATTACCAGGTAGAGCTGAGCGGCAACCGCATGTTCACCCAGTCGCTGCGCACCCGCGACGATATTCCCGGGAACCAGACCCGCTTCCCGGACCTGTCTCCCGGCATGTATTTCTGGAGGGTCACCAGCATCGGCGGCCAGGGTATCGAGGGAATTCCGTCGCTTCCCCGCCAGTTCCAAATCGGCGAGATTTCCGCCCAGCCCTCGCTTCCGGTGGACGCGACACCGCCGTTTTTGAGAATTTCACGGGTCACGGTCCAGGGTTATATCGTCATCATCGAGGGTAAATCGGAAAGGGACGCCCAGGTCACGGTCCAGGGCGAGAGCGCAATCCTGGACGACTTCACCGGCAATTTCACCTACACGGCCAGCCTTCCCGGAAGCGGCATTTACACCATCAATATTGTGGCCACGGACCGCGCCGGAAACACCGCGTACAAAGAGAAAACGGTTGAGATCAAGGATTGATACAGCTTGAAGCAAGGATTGTTCATTCTTATCACCGCCTCAAAAGACCTTCTCTCCCAAGGCTTTCCCGGTGTTTTCTCTCCTACCGATTTTTCCATCAACCTACTCGCCGGATTAAAAGCGGTCATTTTTGACCTGCGGCTGCCCTTCGAGGAAAAGGCCCAGTTGGAAACGATCTGCGTGGCCCATGAGGTGCCCTTCTTTTACTGGCTCGTGCCGGATCACTGCACCGATAAGAACGCCGATGAATTCCAGAAACGGGTGTTGGATTTCATCAACGACCAAAATGCCTGGCATAGCCCGACCCCCTCGGCCGAGACCCTGGAGCGGCTGGAGCTGAGGACCCTGGTCGACATTATCACCACCGCCAATTCGCATCTGCAGCCGGAAGAGGTGATGCGCTCGGTCATGCAACGCATCCAAAAAATCATTCCTTGCGAGGCCTGGTCGGTTCTCATCCTGGACAACAACGCGGAGAATACCTTGAGCTTCGCGGTCGCCTACGGTCCGGGCACGCCGGAGTTGCAAAACCAGAAAGTGCCCTTCGGCCAGGGTATCGCGGGCTGGGTGGCTAAAAATCGCGAGCCCGTCATCGTCAACGACGTCAAGGGCGACCCCCGTTTCCTCGACCGGATCGACAAAAACACGCAATTCATCACCCGCAATGTCTTGTGCGCACCCCTGGTGAGCCGGGGCCGCACCATCGGCGTCCTGGAGATGCTCAACCATCAGAACCCCGGCGGTTTCACGGAAAACGAATTGGAAATGATCCAAACCCTGGTCAATCCCGCGGCAGTGGCCATCGAAAATGCCTATCTCTTCCAAAAAGCCCAAACCCTCACCACCCAGGACGATCTGACCAAGCTCTTCAACGCGCGCCATCTGCACCAGTGCCTCGACGCCGAAATCATCCGCGCCAAACGCACCAAGGAGCCGCTTACCCTGTTGTTCATCGATCTGGATGGCTTCAAGTCCATCAACGACAATTTCGGACACCCTCAGGGCAGCAACTCCCTCAAGGATATCGCCAAAATCATCAAAAACGCATCCAGGGAGATGGATATTGTGGGTCGTTATGGCGGCGATGAATTCATGCTGATTCTACCCGCCACCGACATGGAGGGCGCGGTGGCCGTGGGCGAGCGAATCCGCAACTGCATCG
>JBGTRP010000611.1:0-4876 GCA_041940685.1 Acanthopleuribacteraceae bacterium | reverse complement strand
TTTCTGGAAGGGCCTCCCGAGCAAATGGAGTTGATCTCTCAAAACATCCTGATCAAACCCCAAAAGTTCGAACCCGCTGACAAGATCAGATTGCAGTTGACCATCGCCCTCGATGTCAGCGGCTCCATGCGCCACGCATTACCCGACATGAACGGGCCGTTGCGCGCACTGCTGGACTTTTGCAAGCGGGAGGCCGTTCAGCTTCGCTTTTTCACCTTCGACAGCAAGCCCCTGCTTTTCGAGGCCGACCGGATTCCCGAAAACCTCGAACGCCTCTACCGCGCCGAGGAGAACTCGATTGTCTGGGACGCCGTTGCCACGGCTACTTCTCTGTTCGATGTGGGCCCGCGGCGCATAGTGCTGCTCCTTTCAGACGGCGTGGACGATGGCAGCGAACACGATGCGGGCACCGTGGAGAGGTATCTGTACGAATCGGGAACCGTGCTGATCTGGCTCAGCCCGACAAATCTCCCCAACAGGCCCTTGGCGCGGTTGGCCGGTGTCTCGGGCGGTTTTTCGCTCTTCACCGAGGGCGCCGATCCCTGGCCCGCCCTGACCCGGCGCCTGGATCATCAGTACCATTTGCTGGCGCCCAACGCGTCTTTTCCCATTTCGCTCAAGGTCTCGCCGGGAAACATTTGGTATCCCTTGTGGGGGCAATGAGAAGATTCTACACGGCCCGCTATCCCGGCTTCACTCAAGCGATGGCAGCCGTGTTAAGATAGGCCACTTTGGAGGGGGATATGGGGAAACGATGGGCGTGCAAGCCCACCGCGGAACGATTGTTGGCCAAGGCGGCGGCCGAGGTGACGGCCTTGAAGTTGGCGGGAACCGCGCCCCATTTGGCGGTCGTGCTGGTGGGAGAGAACCCGGCCAGCAAGGTCTATGTGGCCCACAAAATCAAGACCTGTGAATCCTTGGGAATCCGATCCACCTGTAAGGCCCTACCCCATACTTTGAAAACCGACGAATTGCTCTCCGTGATCGCGGACCTCAACCGCGACCCCGGGGTTCACGGAATCCTGGTTCAACTTCCCCTGCCTCCTCAAATCGACGCGGGCGCCATTATCGCCGCCATCGATCCGGACAAGGATGTGGACGGTTTCCACCCCGTGAACGTCGGCCGCCTGGCCCTTGGCGAGGAGGGCCTGTTTCCCTGCACGCCCATGGGCATTATGGAGCTTTTGGCCGACAGCGGCCACGAACTTAAAGGCAAACACGCGGTGGTTATCGGGCGGTCCAACATCGTGGGCAAACCCATGGCGCAACTGTTGTTGAGCAAACACTGCACGGTTTCCATCCTCCACAGCCGAACCCGCGCGCCCCAGGCGCTCTGCCGTCAGGCCGATCTCGTGGTCGCCGCGGTGGGCCGGACCGGCATGGTGGATGGCGCTTGGCTCAAACCGGGCGCCCTGGTGGTGGACGTGGGTATGAACGAAATATCCCAAAACGACGAAGCCCGCCGGCTACTGCCCCAGGGCTCTAAGAAGCTTGCCGCGTTTCAACGCAAGGGCCGCGTGCTCTACGGCGATGTGTTCTACGCATCCGCTCTTGAGAAGGCTGAACTTGTGACGCCGGTTCCAGGCGGCGTGGGTCTGTTAACCATTGCGCATTTAATGGTAAATTGTGTGACTGCGGCGGGGAGGCTGACGCGGAAATGAAGAAAATCGATCACATCGGCATTGCCGTACCCGAGCTCAAGGCGGCAATGGCCCTCTACGAGCGGCTCGGGTTCCCTTGTGACGGAACCGAAGAAGTAGCCACGGAAAAGATCAATACCGCCTTTTTCAAGGTGGGCGATTCCCATATCGAGCTGATGGAGCCCACTTCCGAGGAATCCGTAATCGCCAAATTCCTGCAGAAGCGCGGTCCCGGCATCCACCACATCTGCATCGAGGTGGACGATCTGGAGGGCTGTCTGAAGGACTATCGGGAGGCTGGCCTGCAACTGGTGAACCAGGAGCCGATAATCGGCGCGGGCGGTCACCGAGTGGCTTTTATTCATCCAAAATCCACCGCGGGCGTGCTGCTCGAACTGCGGGAAAGCTCCGAGCCCCCTGCACAAGAGGGTTCGGATGAGGCCTGACCCCGGTGATCCGAAATCAAGTTTGCGAGCTGGAACCATGGATTTGAAAAGAGTGTTACCCATCGGGACCCTGATGTTGTTCGCCCTTAGCCTGGGGTGCTACAAACCCATGGACCTTGAAAAGAACCCGATTCCGCCCAATACCCTGGTTCTGGAATTCGCCAAGCCCGTCAAATACGTCATCGAGCTCTATATCGACGGCAAGTCGGTGCCCATCCGGTTCTCGGAGAAGAGCCGCCAGCTTTGGGTGGAAGGCCTGAAGCCCGGCGTCCACACCTTCAATGTGCAGAGCATTAGTTACATCTTCGGTCCCGAGTTCGATTCCTTTCGCGTCAACGAGCAAACCGGCGCACACTTCTTTATTCAAAGCCGCAAATACCGCTCCAGCCTGCCCAAGAACCGCGCCCAGCTCGCCATTCGCGCCTACCGCAAGAAACTCAAAAAAGAGGGCGTCAACGTCAAGAAACCCCCGCCCGGTACGGTCCACGCAACCTTTCGCTAGTCCCCATGCCGCGCCCGCGGTTCCAAAGGCCTTGAAACGGTGGTTTCCGAAATTTTGGCGACCCTAGGCAAATCTCAACCGCCCCTGTGACCGTCCTTGAAGCCTTCTTAATCAGTATCCCGGCGGCCGGAAATCAGTGGCGATCAGCTTTTCCATGGCGGCCGTGATCGCCAACAGGCGGGCGTCGCGCCAGCGACGGGCGCCCAGTTGCAAACCGATCGGCAATCCATCCGAGGAAAAGCCAACGGGAATCGCCACTTGCGGCGTACCCGCAAGCGCGGTAGGGCAGTTGTACATACCCATGGGCAATCCGTAGGCCAGCTTGGTTTCCCCAACCCGAATGGGTTTGCCCGGACGCTGGTGTTTGAGCGCGGGAAACGAACCGACCGGAGTGAGGAAAACGTCGTAATCCTGGAGAAAACGGTCCATGGCGGCGACGAACCGCGCCCTGTCCGTGAGCGCATCGAAAAAGGCTCTTCTGCCTAGAGCCACTCCCCTGCCGAGCCCTTTGGTCATGGCATTCGCCCCGAAAAACAGGCGCATTAACCCGTAACCAAGGCCCGCGCGTATGGGCGCCAGGCGCAATGCCAGCGGCAGACCCGCGCTCATCACAAAACCCTGCACGCGCCCCCAGAGCTCCAGGGCTTCCTCGAAATCAAAATCCTCCGGCGCGGCCTCGACCACCTCGCAGCCCGCGTCCTCCAGTTTGGCGAGGAACTCCCGTTGGACGCGAGCGGTTTCCAGGCAAACCGGCACGCCGCCCAGGGTTTCTTGGTACGCGATTTTCAACCCGTGCAAGTTATCCATGGGGTTGTCCGGTTTGAAAACGACCGGTGGAATCTCCCAGCGATGGGGATCGGAGCCGGCCAAAACTGTCATGGCAAGGCTTAAATCTTCAACGGTCCGCGCCATGGGCCCACAGGTCACCAAATGCCCGGTCAGGCGAGGATAGCCCGGGACCTGGTGCGCGCCGTGATCGGAAAGCCAACCCTCGGTGGGCCTCAGGGCGGTCACGCCACAAAAGTGCGCGGGCACTCGCAAGGAGCCCGCCACATCGCTGCCAATTTCGAGCGGGGTGAAACCGGCGGCCAGGGCGGCGGCGGAACCGCCCGAGCTGCCCCCCGGCGTCCGTTCCAAATCCCAGGGATTGTTGGCCGAGCCAAACTTGGGATGGCGGCACTGCCAATCGAAGGAGGCGAGGGGAAGATTGGTTTTGCCGTAGATCACGGCGCCGGCCTGTTTCAGTTTTGCCACGAGCGTGGCGTCCCATCGCGGTTTGTATTTGGCGGTTTGCGGCAAGCCCAGGGTGGTGCGCATACCGGCCGTGTTGTAGCCGTCCTTGACCGTCATGGGCAATCCGTGTAGCGGACCCCAGCGTTCGCCACGCGCCAGGGCCTCGTCCGCCTCGGCCGCCCGTTTTTGCGCGTTTTCGCGATCCAGCGTCACCACCGCGTTGAGGGGGCCGTTCATGCGGTCGATTCGCTTCAAAAACAGATCCAGTAACTCTCGCGAGCTTACCGCGCCCTCCCGAATCATGCGGACGAGCTCACGCGCGGAACAATAGGCCAAATCGGTCATCGCTTTTACCTCGGGAAGGTTCGTTGCTGGCCTGGTTTTGCCACATGTGGCTGAGTCGGCGGCCATGGCTTTTTTACTTTGGAACGCGATGCCCCCAGGCCTCCAGTAACGCGCGTACCGCGGCGATAAAAGCCAGGGGTTGGTCCAGGATCAAGTGATGGTGGGCGTTGGGAATCTCCACGAAGGGCATGGCCCGGCCAAACTGGCGATTGAGGAAATCTTCCACTTCCGCCGGAACGATTTCGCTGAATGCCCCGCGAAAGAAGGCCCAGGGAATTTGTATGTTGGCTAGGTGGGGCTCCAAATCGTCAATCTCCAAATTCTCGAACATCACCGGATCGAATTTCCAAATCCAACCCTGTTTTGTCTTTTTCAAGGAGCTCCTCGCCAAGTGATCGATAATGAATTGGTTCTCGCATTCCTGGTGCGGCAATAGCCGAAAACGGCCACGGGCGGTGGCGAGGTCAGGGTAGGGTTTGATATGTGAAAAGCTGTGACCGCCGCCGCGTTCGGGCTCCCGCCTGGGCGGGCGGTGGAGGGGGGCGTCGATCACCACCACCCCGGCCAGATGTTTGCCGAAAAGGGAGGCGGTGGGAACGCTGACAATGCCGCCCATGCTATGGCCGATCAATACCGGCGGCTTGTGAAAACGGGCGGCTCGGCATACGGCCATCATTTCGCGGGCCCAAATATTGCGGACATAGCGTTGC
>JBGTRP010000610.1:0-4890 GCA_041940685.1 Acanthopleuribacteraceae bacterium | reverse complement strand
GTCAATTCACCTCGGATTGGATCGCCCCATTCGGTACGGTGTTCGTGAATCTGCTCAAGCTGATCGCGGTTCCGCTGGTCCTGGCCTCGTTGGTCTCCGGAGTGGCCTCTCTATCCGATATCGCCAAGCTTTCCCGTATCGGCGGCAAGACAATTCTGATTTACATCACCACCACGGCGGTGGCTGTTACCCTGGGTCTGGTCATCGTCAACCTCATGCGGCCTGGCAAAACCGTGCCCCAGGATCTGCGCGAGAAATTGCAATTGGCCTATCAGAGCGAGGCGGAGGGCCAGGAACAGGCTGCGGAAAAGGCCAAGGAGCGGGGTCCCCTTCAGCCAATCGTGGACATGGTGCCCAGCAATATCTTTTTCTCCGCCTCCGACAACCGCAACATGTTGCAGGTGGTGTTTTTCTCTATTCTGCTGGGGATCGGCCTGGTTCAGGTAGGCAACGACAAGGCCAAGACGGTGCTGGGCTTTTTTGACGGGCTAAACGATGTGGTGATCCGCATCGTGGACAACATCATGATCCTGGCTCCGATCGGCGTGTTTGCGCTCATCGCTCAGACCATCAACCTGGTGGCCAAGGACAATCTTTCCCAGGTCGGAGAGCTGTTGGGCGCCCTCGGGTATTATTGTATCGTCGTGCTTTTGGGGCTTTTTCTACAAATGGCGCTGGTATACGCCTCCTTGCTCAAGATCTTTACCAAGGTTACCTTCCGCACCTTTCTGAAGGCAGTCGCCCCGGCGCAGTTGTTGGCCTTCTCCACCAGCTCCAGCAGCGCGACCCTGCCCGTCACCATGGAGCGTTGTGAGAACAACCTGGGCGTTTCCGAGGAAGTGACTTCCTTTGTATTGCCCTTGGGGGCCACCATCAACATGGACGGCACCGCGCTCTACCAGGCGGTGGCGACGGTCTTTATCGCCCAGGCTCTCGGACTTGGGTTGGATCTGGGCGCGCAGTTGACGATCATCCTCACCGCGGTATTGGCCTCCATCGGCACCGCCGCGGTCCCAGGCGCCGGTATCATTATGCTGGTCATCATTCTGGAATCGGTGAACGTGCCCAGCGCGGGTATCGCCCTGATTCTGGGGGTCGACCGCATACTGGACATGTGCCGCACCGTAACCAACGTGACCGGCGACGCCACGGTGGCCTGCGCGGTCGCGGCGACCGAGGGTCAATTAGGCGAGCCCAGTTTTGAAGATATGCATCCGGTGGAAGGGTAGATCCTAAGGCCGCGCGCAGGCTGGAATTACCGGTCCTCGGTTTGGGCCGGGCGCTCCCACGCGGCCGCTTGTCAGGGGCAGGGTTGAATATCGCTCGGACAGCAGCCGCCGCTGGGCGCCTCGCTCTGGCACCAGGCGGCTTGCGTTTTGCAAGCGTACAGGGTGTTGTCCCCACCTCGGAGCTGATCCTTGTTGCCATGAAGGGCGGTGACGAAACTCTTGACGCTTAGCTGATCTAGAGAAAGCTTTTCCTCTTTTGGCATGTGGTCCTCCATCTGCATGATTTGCCGATCCGCTTTTCGAACTCGGCCGGCGGGAGCGGTTATTCCGAAATCATCTCGATGAAAAGCGTAACCTCTTAAGTTATTGTAATTGAACAATTCGTGTGAAAAATTAAGAAACCAAACTTTTCTCTGTTTTTGTGACCTCGGCTTTTGGAGATTGCTCCCGAACCGGATGCGGTCAAGGATGAGAATGGGTTGGTTGGGAGGCGTCGCCAAGCTCTCTATATGGCGCTTTCCCGCGTCTCCCAACGGCTAAAATAAATTTTATAAAAAAAATGATTTTACTATTCAAGCGCCAAAATTTTTGTGATAATTCGCGCCGGTTCGGTTTGCCCCGATTTTGGGGCTGCCAATTAGCATGGAGGTAAACATGCGTGGTTATCAGGTTTTTTTGGTTCTTTTGTTTTCGTCCCTGGTCGCCTTTGGCCAGGTGACCAAAGACCAAATCTATGCCCTTACCGAGAAACAGGTAGATGAGTCGGTGATTGTGTCTTTGATTCAAACCAACTGTGTTGATTTCGAATTGGACGGCGCCACCACGGTTGAGCTCGCCGGACGCGTGAGCAGCGAGGTGTTGAGAACCATCGTGGATTGCGTCAGGGAAAAAGAGGCGCTGGAAGCCGAAGAAGCGGAAGGGTCCGCGTCCTTGGCGGAAACGCCGGCGACGCCGGTGGAGAGCCCGCCGGCAGCCAAGTCAGCGCCCGAGACCCAAACGATCCGGGAAAGCAATGCTTTCCAGGTTCCCAGCTATATCACCGTCATCCTGGATTCCAATAAAACCTCATTCGATGCATCGGAAGTCGAGTTCCGCATCTTCGCCAGTCGTTCGGGCGACGTCAAGGAACTCCGCTACCGTTTCACCGGCGAGGCCGCGCTTGGCGAAGAAATCCGTTGTTATAAGAAATCCGGACCGGAGACATTGGCGCCGGGCGAATACAGCGCCTACCTTTACATGGTAAGCCACCGCAAGAAAGGGATCGGCATTCGGAAGGAAGCCCGCACGGATCTGATCAAATACCGGGCGGAAGCCAAGGGTCCGGGTCCGATCACCCTCAAGATCCACTCCCGTGAGGAAAAGACTTTTTCCTCCAAAAAGGCGCTCAGCGTGGAGGCCTTCGGTCCGATTCGTCTGTTCAACGAGGATGTCATGTCCATGGAAGGCGAGAAAAACGTGGAAGACCTGTTGGAAGGCATTAATTAGTCTCCGTAGCGCGCGGTTTTTTCAGGCCGTCCAGGGCGCCCGCTCCCGACATGGGCGCCCTGCTCCAACCGAGCCTCTTTCATCGAAAGGGTTGGTTTGGCAAGATTCAGGGCTACAATACAGGGAAGCGTTCCCGAAGCATGGGGACGCTTCCCCCAAGCGCCGAATCCTGACCGGATCGAGGCCCATTACCCATGTCGGATCAGACTGAAAAAGGCAAACGCGCCGCGTCGCATGCTTCTCGGCCATCTCCATGGGCCGGCTGGGTCTTTGCGGTGGTCGCCCTGGCCATGGGCGGGTGGTTTTTTGCCTCCTTGGAGCGGCTTTGGCCCCTGCCAGGCGTGGACCTGCATCGGCCGCGCGAGGATCTTGTGGCCCAAGCCTCGGCCTTTATAAAACAGCGCGAATTTGATTTGGAGGGATTCCAGGCCGCCAGCCGATTGCGGGTGGACGAACCCGCGTTGGATTTCCTGGAATCGGTCATGCCGCTGGAACGGGTGCGGGAACGGATCGCCGCGCGTGTGGGGCTGGTCCGCTACCAGGTCTTTTTCAAAAAACGCGGGGAGCCGCGCATGTACTCGGTTGCGCTCCACCCGGATGGTTCGGTATTGGCCTGGGGCTCCACCTGGCTTGAGGAAGCGCCGGGCGCTAGCTTGTCG
Source organism: Acanthopleuribacteraceae bacterium (assembly GCA_041940685.1). GTDB lineage: Bacteria > Acidobacteriota > Holophagae > Acanthopleuribacterales > Acanthopleuribacteraceae > JBGTRP01. Next base: position 1,517 of record JBGTRP010000610.1, on the reverse strand, counting down.
GAAGTAGAGGCGCGTGAGATGGCCGAATCCGAGGTAGCGGAGGCGCTAGCGCTCGACCTTTCCACCTGGCGCGCTCAGGGCGTGCAAAGCTCCGATTTGCCTCAGCGCCGCCGGTTCGGGTTTACCTATGAGCGGGAGTGGCAGGAGGCCGCGGGTTTGCGCGAGCGCCTGTTCGTCACCATCGAGGGCGATGTGGCGGCCGGAGCCATTCGCCGCTTGGTGGTTCCGGAAAGCGCGCGGTTGAAGGCTCGCGCGGATCGCGCTCCACGCGAGGCGTTGCAGTACCTGGGATGGAGCCTTTTGGGATTGGCCGGCTTCGCGGCGATCGTCGTTTTTTTTAACCAACTGCGGGCGGGCGCGGTGCGGCTGTGGCCCGCGGTTCGCCTGGCTGGAATTGCCTTTGCCTGCGGGCTCGCCACGCAAGCGCTGCAAACCGCGGACCTGTTCCTGGATTGGGAGCCGCTCTGGCCCCGCTGGGTTTCCACCTTTCGGAGCATGTTTTTTCACGCCGCTCAAAACGGCATGATCTTTTTATTGCTGCTGGTGCTGATCGCCGCGGGAGACGCCCTGGACCGCGAGTTCGGCAAGGGGAGAGGAAAGGGTTTATGGCTGTTGGCGAATGGAGGATTCTTTAATCCGGATGTAGCCCGTCAATGCGCCCAGGGGTTCCTCGTCGGACTGATCTGTGGCGGCGCCATGGCGCTTTTGGTTCCGCTCGTGGAATTTTTTGGCGGCGGCGCCGTTTCCATACAACCGCGGGGCTTTTTCTTTTATGCCTTCAACGCCTCCCACCCTGGGTTGGCGACCCTGTTGTTCTTTTTGGGCATCGCCATGATGGAGGAGTTGGGATATCGCTTTTTCGGCGGAACCTGGCTGGAGCGGGTTTGTGGCCGGCGCTGGCTCGCGATATTGGTTCCCGCCCTCATATACGGCTTGACGCACACGGATTTGAGCTTCCTGCCGCCGGCTTCGCCTTTCTGGGGACGCGCGCTCGTGATGACGGCGGTCGGCTGTGTCTGGGGTTGGGGTTTTTTCCGTTTCGGCGCCCTGGCCGTGGTGATTTCCCACTTCACCGCGGATCTTTTTATCTTCAACTGGCCCTGGCTGGCGAGTGAAGACTGGGGAATCCGCGTTCAGGCGGCGCTAACCATCGGCGCGCCCCTGCTGCCCGTCCTCACCTATGCCGCTTATCGCCTTTTCCGCGGTTTGTCCAGGGTCTCCGACTCTTCCTGATTTCGTTCCTGTTTCATTGCAATCAGGGTCCGCGTCAGGATTTCAGCGCCCCGTTCGAGCGTTAGGAGATCCGCCTCCCCCAAAGTTTCGAGCGTTCCGGCCAGACGAGCCACGCGACGGTTCCGAGCCTCGTGGAGGATCCGTTCCCCGCGTCCCGTGGCCGCCACCCTCACCACCCTCCCATCTTCCAAATCTTTCTGGCGGTATATCAGGCCGTCCAGTTCCAGACCTTGGACCAATCGGGTCATGGTCGGGTTTTTTACCTGCTCCGCCCGTGCGAGTTG
>JBGTRP010000609.1:0-4898 GCA_041940685.1 Acanthopleuribacteraceae bacterium | reverse complement strand
CTTGATGCCGAATGGCGTTGCGGAAATTTCCGTGATCGTAATTGCCGGGGTCCAGCACATGCGGCACGTTCATGTGAGCGGCATGCGCGGCCAGTAACCCGCGGTCGATATCCAAAAAGGGGCGCAACCGATGCCCGCGACGCGGACTCATGCCCAGGGGCGTCGCGCCGCCCGCGCCGCGCACGAGGGTTTGCAAAAAAGTCTCCGCCTGGTCCTGAAGATGATGGGCGAGCACCACCCACTCCCCTTCCACGCGTTCCCGTTCCAAGGCTTCCCGGCGGAATGCCGCGGCCTCGTATTCGAAGTTTCCGGCGCCGTCCCAATGAAAATGGGCCTCAACCAACGGAATTTCCTTGGCTCGGCAAAACGAGCGCACCAACTCCGCCGAGTGATCGGCGAAAGCGCCGGTATGGTGATGCGCGTGGAACACCCGAACCGGAGAGCCATGCACATGCGCCATTCTCAGAAATGCGTCCAACAGCGTCATGGAGTCCATGCCGCCGCTGACCGACAGCAGGAACCCGCGGCAACCGCGATAGGGCTCGGCCGCCAAAAGCGGGCGCAACCGCTTCATGAGCGCGCTTTTCTTTTGTCTCGTGTTGATGGGCCTCATGGCCTACTCCAAACAGCCGGTCCCCGCCGGTTCCTTTAGATACGATCGCGCCCTGAAAAAGTTGATTCCGCGGAGATGCGCAATTTGAGGATTTTTCCCACAAAACGGACCGCGCTTTCTATAATAACGCTCACCATTCAGAGGAAGCCGAGAAAGATGTCTTTTCCCGAAGAATAGACGGGGTGCTGGCGGGGGATCGAAACATGCGCGTACGAGGCGCCGCGATCATCGTGGAATCCGGAAAAATCATGACCCTTGCCTACGACTATCCCGGGGGCCGCGTTCACGCCATTCCGGGGGGCGGTCTGCAAACGGGCGAGACCCTGGCCGCCGCGGTGGCCCGGGAGCTCAGGGAAGAGCTCGGGATCGCCATTGCCCTCGGAAACTTGCGCTACGTGGGCGACATGATGACCCACGGCGATATCGCCCAAACCGTCCATGTCGTATTCGAGGGCCGGATCCAAACGGGCCGACCGCGCATCAATCCGGAGCATACCTCCGCGGTGGATTTGGTTTGGCTCGACATCGACGTCCTGCACCAATTCAAGCTCTATCCATCCATCAACCGGCAAATCCAGGAAGACCTCCACCAAAAAGGAAGGGGCGCCCGTTACCTGGGTAACTGCATGACGCGGGATTGGGCCTAGCCGGCCTCCAACCAGGAACGCCCGGCGCCCCCCCCGCTGATGCATTCACCTCATGCGCCAGCATCTCGGGGCCGCTCCCAATTAAATCAGGCTGAGGCCGGAGGAAGTGTTGAACCAAGCAAAAGCCAAACTCCAAACTGATAGCGGGAGTCTACAAAAGCGCGCCGAACCCGGCTTCAAACCCGATGCAAACCAGCTACTCCAAATGATTGACGCCTTGGGAGAGGGCGTGGTGGTTACCGACCTGGAAAGCAGAATCCTTTACGCGAATCCCCGAATGGCGGCCCTGCTCGGCCATGCGCCCGAGGGGCTTTTGGGAAAGCGCGGCTATGAACTGTTCCTGCCAAGGAGAGAATGGCAAAAGATTGTCGCGCGAAACAAGGACCGGGCGCGCGGACTTTCGGAAAAGTACGAAATGCGGCTGGTTACCAAATCCGGCGAGCCGATCTGGATGAAGATTAGCGCCACGCCTTTCCACGATGCCAAGGGCAAGGTAATCGGAACCCTGAGCTTGTTCAGCGATATTGATGCGCGCAAGAAAAAAGAGGCGGCCCTGAACCTGATCATTGATGCCGTTACCAGTCCCTACGAGGAAAGCTTTTTTGAGGGCGTCACCCGCGAGCTCGCCACCCGGCTCGGCGCGGACCTGGCCTTTATTACCGAATGCATTCCCGGCGATATCTCCCGGGTGCGCACCATCGCCTACTGGAAGTTCCAAAGTTTTGAGGGCAACCGCGCATACAACCTCGAAAACACGGTATGTGAATCCGTGGTTGGCCGTTCCGCGGCCCTTTATCCTTCAGGGCTCTGCAAGCTTTTTCCCAAGGACAAAACCATACGCGATTTGGCCATGGAGAGCTTCGTGGGCGTTCCATTGCTGGATTGCCGGGGAAACGATCTTGGCCACGTGGCTCTCATGAGTGCGAAACCCTTCGAAAATCAGGACCATCTGCTCTCCATTCTCAAGGTGGTCGGCACGCGTATCGCCGCGGAGATGGAACGCAACCGCAAGGAGGACGAACTCCGACGCCGCAATGAGCAACTACGACGCGAAATAGAAGCCCACCAACGCTCCAAAAGCACGGTCAGCTACCTGCGCGATGAAATTCGGTCCACCCATAATTTCGAGCATATCATCGGCGAAAGCGAGGGCATGCAGCGGGTGCTGAAAAATGTTCGGCTCGTTGCGGAGACCCGCGCCACGGTCCTCATTCAAGGGGAAACCGGCACCGGCAAAGAGCTGGTCGCACGGGCGATTCACCATCGAAGCGCGCGCGGCCGGAAACCCTTGATCAAGGTCAACTGCGCCGCCTTGCCCGCCGACCTCATCGAAAGCGAGCTATTCGGCCACGAGAAAGGAGCATTTACCGGTGCGTTGGCTCAGCGCAAGGGGCGATTCGAATTGGCTCAAGGCGGAACGCTTTTCCTCGACGAGGTCGGCGAGCTGACCCTGGCCGCTCAAGCCAAACTGTTGCGGGTACTGCAAGACGGGGAGTTCGACCGCGTGGGTGGGGTCGCCCCCATAAAAGTGGATGTAAGGCTTATTGCCGCGACCAATCGAAAGTTGGAGAAGATGGTGGAAAACGGCCTTTTCCGCTCCGACCTTTACTACCGTTTGAACGTATTTCCCATTGCCATTCCGCCCCTGCGGGAGCGGGTTGCGGATATCGAGCCCTTGGCGCGCCACTTCGCTGCCAAGGTCGCTCGCCGAATCGGGCGAAAAATCGAGGACATCCACCCCGATTCGCTACGCGTCATGCGCGCCTATGACTGGCCCGGAAACATCCGCGAGTTGGAGAACCTGATCGAGCGTTCCGCGATCCTGTGCATGGCGCCGCGGCTCGTGATTAGCGGCCTGGAGGCAAATCCCTCGCGAGGCCATGGTGTGGAGGAACCCTCCAGCTTGGAAGCCATCAGCCGGGCGCATATTGCCGCCGTCCTGCAACAGACGAATTGGGTGATCGAAGGCCCGTTAGGCGCGGCCCGAACGCTAGATTTGAAACCGAGCACCCTGCGCTACAAAATGCGCAAGCTCGGCCTCAACCGACCTGGATAGTCTCGGCCAACCGATCCCTGGCCACCAATTGCCGTGGCATGCCACCATAATCGGTGGAGGCTCGACTGACAGGACGCGTTTAAAACAAGCTCTAAATGGTTAGAAAAATTGGGGTTGCACGGAAGCTCCTCAGGCTCCAGTCTTGGCCTCGGCCTTGCACCTTGAAGGCGCGCGCTTCGACATGCGCCCAATTTGAGCAAGGAGAGTTTCATGTTTGGAAGAATTCAGATGTCCATCCGATCCAGGCTTGCCGTCCTGGCCCTTTTCGCTTCCCTTTTTGGCGCGGTTCTGTTGGTCGCCCCCGGACCCGCGGCGCCGAACTTGGCGAGCCTGAACGACAAGGGCGAGTTGGAAAGGCCAAGAGGCTACCGTGAATGGGTTTATATCGGCACCCCCTTGACGCCAAATGACATGAACAACGGCCAAGCCGCCTTTCCGGAATTCCACAATGTCTACATCGAACCGGCCAGCTACGCCCACTACAAAAAGAGCGGAGAGTTCCCCGACGGCACCATCATCGTGAAGGAGTTGGTCAGCGTGGGCTCTAAAGCCGCGGTCAGTGGAGCTGGCTACTTCATGGGCGAGTTTCTGGGGTTGGAGGCCACGGTCAAGAGCAAACAACACTTCCCCGATGAACCCAACAACTGGGCCTATTTTTCCTTTGGCAAGCGCCCTAACCTGGCGGCCACCGCCACAGCGTTTCCAACCGACAAATGCGCGGCATGCCACCAGGCCGCCGCGGCCCAGGATATGGTCTTCACCCAATATTATCCGGTGTTGCGGGCGGCCAAACCCTAAGGGGCCGACGTTGCCCAAACGCCCTGGCCTCTTGCTCACTGACATTCCGTGCGGTCAACTCCGATGCCGGAAGACTATCGGGGTCGCGGCGCCCAATTGCATCCGGGAGCGGGCCCGTGAACCCCATGGGCACAGCCTTCCAAAACGCTGGTTCGAGCACGGAAATGGAAAACGTCAAACCAAAGGAATAAAGCCATGGTCGGTAGGCGCCCTTGTCCATGGCGGGAGAAAATAATGAAAATTTTTGCCTTTCTTTCAATGATGATTCTTGCCATGCAACCTCCATCCCCCCTATCCCAAAAAACCTATCACGAGTCCGTGGACGCGCGCGGCAACATTTCCCTACCAGCGGATTTCCGCTCGCGGTTCTCCCATTTGGGGAGTTGGTTTCTTGCCGAGGGTGGCGCCTCCGGCTTTCACGACGTCTATGCTCAGCCGGAAGCGGTGGATTACTTCCGCAAAAACGGGACCTTCCCCGATGGCGCAATCCTGGTCAAGGAATTGCGCGCCCATGATAGAAAAACCATGACCACGGGCAACGCCGCGTTCGCGAACAGCACCATCAAACAATGGTTTGTGATGGTCAAGGATGAACGGGGCAGGTTTGCGGACAGCCCCATCTGGGGCGATGGTTGGGGTTGGGGCTCTTCCCCACGATAGTGCCAGGCCCACTATGAATCCCATCACGAGTCCTCCGCCGTGCGCGAACAGGTTGCCGCCCGCGAGCGCGGCGGCCTCACCGATCGAACTCAAGCCGTCCGCGTGGCGCAAGGCGACGTCGAGG
>JBGTRP010000608.1:0-4915 GCA_041940685.1 Acanthopleuribacteraceae bacterium | reverse complement strand
TTGATATAGGCGGGCGAGCCGCTGGGGTACTCGCTGATGGTGATCATGTACACCCAATTCTTCTTGCGCCGGAACATGGGCCAGATATAGGGCCGTGAGGTGATGGGCACCCGGTCTTCCGTCAGCACGAAACGGATATGCGCATCGCGCAGGCTGGGGTAGTGGGAGAGCGCCAGCAGGATTTCCAACTCGTATTGCGGCGGCATTTGCTTATTTTTGCCGAAACGGGCGCGCAGCTCGGGCAGTTTGTCTTCAAAGTCCGCGCGGCGATATTGTTCGCGCGCATCGCCGAAGCCATGCGGGTTGGTTTCCGTGGTTGGAAGCTTGGGCGGCATGGCGCAGACCGCTAAGGTCAAAAAGAGAAAGGCGAGGATGGCCGTGCCCCGCCGCCGGCGGCGCAGTTTTGAACTGAAATTTGACTTCTCATGCCCGTTTGTCCTTGTTGTCGTCAAGTTGATTCCTCATGAACATGTTTTCCATATGTAACGGCAGCTTGAATAAGGAGTTTCAAGCGCCACGGGTTCGCGGTTTAATCGAGCACCTTCCAGCCGGACCCCACTCGTTCGAGGCGGAAGGGTTTCTGCACGGGCCTATAGCGAATATCGCAGATGCTCGCGTTGACGAAAAGGGTATCACCCTCGCGGCGGTAACCGCGATCCTCGTGGATATGGCCGAAGAGATGTAGGGATGGCCCTAGATCGCGTACTCGAAGCAGCAACTCTTCGCAGCCCACCCGCTCGCCAGTGTAGGCGCGGTCCAGGATGCCATGAGGCGGACCATGGGTGATCAGGACATCGGTATCGCCTGGTATCAATTCCCATTTTTGGGCTATGGTCTCGCCCCGGGCCAGGTTGAACGCCCAGTCGTGGAACCAGGGTTGCCAGGGGCTGCCATAGAATTGGATGTCCTCGATGCGGAGGCGCTCGTCCTGCAGATAGTGAGCCGCGGTCAACAGGGCGCGGGCTTCCTCCGCGCGATGTTGCATGCAGAAATCGTGATTTCCCGCGATGACGATCTTGTGACGATGGGGTTGGCGCTCCAGGAAGCCGTTAAAGGCGCGCAATTCCGAGAGATGGCCGCGCATGGACCAGTCCCCGCAATGGACCAGCACATCGCCCTCGGGCGCCTCGATGCGGTCGTGCATGCCATGGGTATCGCTGATCACGACCAGCGTCAGTGGGGCCATTCCATTTCCTCCCTTCGAGTGGATGGGTTTCAAGCATGGAAAGCATTGTAACAATCGCCGCGGGAGCATGGGAAACGGCCAAAGCCAGGGCCGGGGTTTGACGGGGCGGCGGCGGCTCTTGTATGTTTATTCGATTCGGAGTCGGGGCAGAGGAGAGGCAGCGATGACCACGAACCAGGCATTCACGCAAAGATTCACCGTGCGCTGGTCGGATTTGGACGCCAACGGCCACATGCGCAACACGGCCTATATGGAGTACGCCATGCAGACGCGTTTTGCCTTCATGGCCCATTTCGGCTTTACCCCTTCCGACTTCCGCCGCGCCGGCATCGGGCCCGTGGTATTTCGGGAAGAAACCGTTTATTTCAAAGAGGTTCACCTGCTGCAACCCATCGTGGTGAATCAGATGATCGGTAGCCTGAGCGAGGATGGCGCCCGCTTCACCATGGTGAACCAGATCTTCAAGGACGAACACACCCTGGCCGCTCAAATCACCACCGAGGGCGCCTGGCTCAACCTGAACACCCGCAAAATCGAACCGCCTCCCGCCGAGTTGCTGGAAGTTTTGCGCGCCTGCGCCCGGTACGAGGGGCCATAACCAAGGATGAACCGAAGAGAGTCCGGCATACCCCTTTTCGTGGATCGCCGACTTGCAGTCGGCTTTTTCTATCTTATTCAGGTCCCGTTCCACAAGCGGCATTTCGCGCAAAGGAAGGGCCCTTTTACTGCTTTCCAGGTTTGAAAGGCTAAGGCTCCGAGGGAAGCTCCGCTTGCCATAGATCGTGATCACCGGGCATTTCCTGCCAACCCATTACCAGAACGGGGTTCTTGCCCGCTTGCTCGGGGTGGAGCAGCGCGAAAAAATCGCCGGCTCCCCCTTTCCCGCTTTCAAATGGCGGATCGAATTGGAAACGGGCCGTGGTCTTCAGACTGACCGCATCCAATTGGTAGAGCCCGTCGCCGCACAATAAATACAGGCGTCCGCCGTAGCGCTTGAAATCTTTAATCAAAAACGGTTCTCCCATGACCCGAACATCCGCTTCCTTCACAAGCTGAAACCCGTTGTCGAAAACCATCAGCTTGGGGCGATGCTTGTACAGCCCATACCAGTGATTTTTATCCCGCGCCCAATGGATGGCAAAGGCCGTGGGTTCCTGGCTGGCGCGCTCCTTTTCCTCGGCGGAGATGTCGCCTAAGTAGTTGATCAAGGCGCCCGAATAGGCGTAAACGCCGGCCAGGTGCTGAGAGGCCGGATGCACTGGAATTACGACCTGGTCCTGGTCGAAGGCCATGCCGCTGGCGGGCGTGGCGTCGCCGGGATAGTGAAATTGAATTTCCCAGGAGAGTAGGTGTTCGCCGCCCTCGAAGTAATGGGCTTTGCCTTTCTTGTCCAATAGCCAGATGCGCTCCTTCTGAACGCTGAGCGCCTGCACTCCGAACCTGCCCAGGGCGCCCCAACTCATATCCCCGCCGATGCGGCGGATGAAGCGGCCCTCACGGCTGATTTGAAGCGGCGCGGGGTCCATGGGCGAGGCGATGTAGAGTGAATCGCCATCGCTGGCGATATAGGCAATGCCTGGAATCAGAGTGTCCGGGTGCGCCATGTCCTGGAAATCCAACGGCGAAAGCTTCAAACGCCGAACCTCCACAACAGCCTCACCCGACCATAGTAGGAGCGCGACAAGCAGGCCTGTCATAACTTTCTCCGCGCGATGGTTCGCGGACCCAAAATGCAACTTCCGGTTTTCGGGTTGCTGGTGGTGGATGGAAGCTGGAGTAGCATCGATTCCTCCTGGTTTCAAATATTCCGGCAATTCCAGCACAAGCTTTCGAAATTGCCAACCCATCGCTTGCGCTCCAGGAGGCGCGACCGCCAAAAACGTAAATACACCCTATTTCATTTGCTGTCGGGAGGGTCCGAACAAGGGGGGGCCGTGGAAACGGCAAGAAAAAGAACCTAAGGAAAGGCTAACCACGAATCGTTCGAATGATGCGAATGAAAAATGAGGACGTGAAGCGCTACGGGCTTTTACGAAGCAGCCTCCCACGGAGAAGGGTCATTTTTTCCTCGGTCAGCTTCCTGTTCGCGGTCAAAGATCAGCGGCGTAGAGATTCACCAAATAAGAAGTAAACGCCACGGCGCCGGTATAGCGGTTCAAATGGGTGGCGTCGCCGAACATCTCTGGAGTGATCTCCTCCATCTCCTGAAGGTTCCGGATGCGGACCCCGGTTTCAGCCTCGATGCGCGCGATGACCTCGTTCATGCGCTGAATGGCTTCCGGTGGGTTTTGGATCCATTTGGTGTTTTTGGGCAGCAGGATGACCTCCACTCGGTCGGCAAACTCTTGAAAATTCTTTACCACCTCGATAAAGGAAACCACGAGCTCCTCGTCGAAGTTGAGATCGATGATATCGGCGGTATGAATGCGCCTCAAGCGGGCGTTGTCCATGCGGTAAGGCGTTTGGAGCGTCGCGTAGTATTCATCGACGATTTGTAGGGTTTCGGCAGAACGCTCCTCGGGGATGGTGCCGCCGCCTTGCCATTCATAAGACCACATCGAGGGCACGTAATCCGGGTAATCCTGCTCGAAACGCTTGTTCAATTCCTCGCCAAGCTCCCGTCGTTTTTGGGCAATCGCCTCATCCTCCTCCAGTGGGCCGCGGGGAGCTGGCGGCTGGAAAGGGTTGGCAAAGTAGTTGGTGATCATTTCCGCGGAAATACTGTCGCGAAGGTAACGGATATTGAAAAGTCGGACGCCACGCTCGGGGTCATCGAGGAGAATTTCGAAAAGCTCGCGGTTGTTGGCCAAGAGGGTGATGTAGGAGTCCTCGCTGGCGCGCGCCCGATCGCGGCGGGTAATCGTGGTTTGGAAGGGGTTGAATTCGATAAGCGCCAATTTCAAGCGGCGATCCTCTTTTTCAAACGCCTCGCGAACTCTCCTTGCCAGGAAGTCCTGAAATAGGGGGTTCAAACCTCCGAAGCCGAAATTGAAGGACTTCACCATGACTCCCCGTTCCGCCATCTCCGCATCGAACTGACGGGGTGAAAAGCCGGCGCGCACCATGGAAGAGCCGAAAAACATCGCTAGGTCATCCGGCTCGCGGGTAATGCGCGGTAAGGCGGCCTTGGCTTCCATCACCCTGCCAAGCCAGTTCCTCGGACTGGCGTCCATGATATAGGTGAAGAGGCGAATGGAGGCCATGCTCAATGACAGGACCACCATCATGGCCAGGAAAATCTTGAAGTATGCGGTCCTAGAACTGGAAGTAGATAAATTCATTGCTGGGTTCTCCTATCAGCAGGCACAGGGCAAGGCCGATGATCAGCAGCGGCCATAGCAGCCAGGGTCGCTTTTCGATGTTTTCGGAATGACGAAGAATGAAAAAGTCCATGACATGCATCAGGGCCAACCCCCCCAGGGTCAGCAGCAGGATCGTCCCTGCCATGGAGCCGGCAGCCGTGGCCGGGGACAAGTAGTGCATCTGAAGCAGCAGGCTCCAGGCCGAATCGAGGTTGTTCGCGCGGAAGAAAACCCAGCCGAGCAACACCAAATAAAAGGTGAGCCCCCACTTGGCCAACTTCAGCAGGCGGGATTTGGATTCGGCCAGCGGCGCCAAGCTCCGCGCTTGCCGCAACAGGTGGGCGATGGCGATCAAAAGGCCATGGAACGCGCCCCAAATGACAAAGGTCCAGGCCGCGCCATGCCAGATACCGCCGAGAAACATGGT
>JBGTRP010000607.1:0-4919 GCA_041940685.1 Acanthopleuribacteraceae bacterium | reverse complement strand
CTTCCAAATGCCCAGGGAATCCTGCCCATCAGCAACCAAAAAATCAATGACTACCAGAGCATGACAGCGTTTTCACTTTTCAGGCCATTGGTATAGACCCTGACCCGCAAAACATATTCACGCCCCCGAACAAGCCTTACGCTCAGGTCCGCGTTCCTATCCCAACCACTGTCATCATCGGCCGCGAAATGTTCGAGGCTCCCATCGCTATCCTCAAACAACACCATCAGCACGTCTGAATTTCCGAAGGATTGTATGCGGTAACTCCTCGTCATTTGCGGTTTGATCACAAAGTCTTCCTGCCCCGCGGGCTGGAGATTGAGTATCCGGGATTTGAACGGCTTCAGTTCCTGCAAATCCTCCTCAATTTCCGGGTAAAACAGACGAACTTGAGCTTTGTCGATTTCTGACAATCCCGGTTCCGGGTGGAGCCCGTTTCGATAATGTTCAGGCCTGAGAATCAAACCGGAGGGGATGCTATATTGCATGATGGAATTGGGGTCCCATTCCGACCCTTCCACGGTGTTCGGGTTTATCTTTCGCAGCACATTGTGAATAATGGTATCCCGCGACCAATAATTTGGCGGACCGGAGAAATACCGAAAGACCGCATCTTCATCCCATACGATACCGGCAAATGGATTCTGCTGTTCATGATGAAACCCGAGCGTATGTCCAATCTCGTGTAACGCCGTGTCTCGACCGTCTTGGCCCGCGAGCCGCCAACCAAAATTCATGGTGCGCTCCCCGTGGGGTATATCCCAAATATCGCGCCCTACGTAGGACCATGAACCATCGCCGATTTTAAAGCCGATGCGGATATCCGCGAGTTCCGGGGAGTCGACTTCCGTAAAGTTCAATCCAATGCCGACATCCTTCCACTCATCGAATGCATGTTTCACAATTTTCACCTGGTCGGTGCCGCCAGACCATTTGTTCTCAAAAAAATAGTATTTAAGGGTGGTGCCGTTTACCCATTTCTTTTCTATAGACCGAATCAGTCTTTCCCGAATCGGATCGATCCCATCTTGTAATTTTCGTGTGGGAACAAGGGGAAGTCCGCAGTGCTGCTTTGCGCCGGAATCCGAAAATTCGTGTTCCCCGCTTGCGTAAGCCTCGTCTATCCGATCTTCTACCGCATCCAGTCGCTCTAAAATTTGCTTGAGTTGACGCTCTACCTTTGATTCGTCTCGCTTTTTAGCTCCGGTCATGGTTTTTCCTCCCGTGTAATCCCCAATCTTGGGCATTTGCCTTAAATGGGACGGACCGACGAACCGAGTTTCCCCAAGAATGGTTGATAATGATTGATGAAGCCGACATTTAGGTAAAAAAATGCAACAATAAAGGGCGCCTTCTTTGCCGAAAAATTGTGAATAACCGAATCATGGTTTCCCGAAACGAGTGAATCATGCTGAAACCGGACGTGTTGGACGGCAATCAACCCTACGGACCCTGGTCCTGTCGCGCTCGTGATGTGTGGGATGTGCTGCAGGCCGCTCATGAGGGCAATGTTCAAGGACTGGGCCGCTTGCTCGCGCGGAACAAGAACCTTTTCCGCGCGGAATACTGGTACACCCAACCCCTTCAACTCGCGGTTTGCGGAGGCCATTTGGAGGCGGTGCGGCTCTTGCTCGATTCGGGGGCGGCCCCCGCGCAACTCGCACTCGGAGGCGAAAGTCTCCACACCATGGCTCTGGACCGCGGACACGAGGCGATCGCAAAAATACTCGAAGACGCGGCGGCTAAAACCGGAGCGGTGAGGGCCACATCGGATCACCCTATTCATCTCGCCGCGGACGAAAAAAATGACGCGCGGGCGCGGGCGCTCCTGGATGCAGACTCCGATCTGGCGCACCGTCGCGACCGGGTGGGAGGAACGCCGCTTCACCGGGCCGTGGCCGCCTCGGCTCATGGGGTCATTGAGTTATTGCTGGAGCGGGGCGCCGATGTAAACGCGCTACACGGGCACGGCGCCGGAGATGAAAGCGGATACCCGGCCGTGGGTTTTCAGCCCATCGACCTGGCCCTGTGGCGCGACCCATTTTGGAACCTCCGCGCCGACATGGAAACCGCGAGTCTGTTGCTCCGCCACGGCGCGCGGATGGACTTGGTCATCGCATCCGCGCTAGGCGATCTCGAACGCGTGAAATCGATCTTATTGGAGGACCCGGGGCAAATCTCCGCCAAGCGGCCCTCTGGCAAACGGGCCCTGTCCACGGCCGTGGAATTTGGCCATGAAACCATCGCCGCCTTTTTGCTCCAAAAAGGCGCGGATCCCAATTGGGCCGAGGGCGCCACCGCGCCGCGTGGCGTTGCGCTGTATGCCGCCGCGCGGGCCGGAAACCGATCCATGGTGGAGGCGTTGCTCGCCAGGGGCGCGGACCCCAACGCCTACATCGATTCCTCCGGCAGTGCAACCTACGTGGCGCGCACGAGTGAGTTGCGCGATCTGCTCATGGAGCATGGCGGGCATTTGGACCCCTACGATTTGGTTTGGCTTGGCGAGGACGAGGCCGCGCTGGGCCGGATTGCCGCGGAGCCAGCCTCGGCGTACAAGGGCTGCGGAGGCGTTCTCGCCGCGGCCTGCACGCTCGGAAAACGCGACCTGCTGATCCGCCTTCTGCAAGCCGGAGTGAGGACGCCGCCCGTGTTGACCGAATGCCGTTCCTACCTTTTGGAACGCCCGGATATGTTGCGCCTCCTGCTGGACAGCGGCATGGACCCCAACCTGCCCAATTGGCTCCACGCCGCCCCGTTACACGATTTGTGCGATCGCGATAGCCGGGGCAGGGCGCGGCCCAACCGGAAGGCATGCGCCGAGACCCTGCTCGATGCGGGGGCTGCGATTTCTCCCCGCGACGAGGTCTACCGCTCCACCCCTCTGGCTTGGGCCGCCCGCAATAACCTGCCCGACATGGCCGCCTTTTTAATTCAACGCGGGGCCGTCGTCCAATTACCGGATGACGAACCCTGGGCCACGCCTCTCGCCTGGGCGACCAGAAAGGGACACTCCGAACTCATCGCGATTCTTCGCCGGGCCGGCGCGAGGAAATAAGTCCACCTCTCCGCCTCGAATTGCCGTAACTTATATTAGTGGAAAGAAAAACCGTTCTGTGACGCCCTGTCTATTTTTTTACAGAATTGTTCGAAACCTAGTAAAATGATCGCTTACGGAATCAAAAACCTTCGTTTTTCAATAGAAACATGTATCTAAGGGGTGTTGGCATGAAAAAGGAAAAACTCAGCCTTGACCAGTTGAAGGTAAAATCTTTCATAACCGACCTGAAAACCCAGGCGCGAATTCTTCGCGGCGGCGATTATTTAACCCAATTCAACTGCCCGGAGTCCTGGGATTGTACGGGCGGAAGCAATCAAAACTGTACCGGTCCCTACCCCTGTACGGAATAGACAACCGGGATCAATTCAGTAAAAAAGGGCCCACGCTTCCATGGATGGAGTCGAGGTTGACCGGTTATCCGCTTTCAAAAAAGTTATAATGCCGGGCGCGAGTTTTTGGGAAGCATTTTGAACCCAACCATGCGGATCGGCGGAATGGTATCTAAGCATCGATTAAGCTGTTTCATCATTGGCGAGCAAGCACTACCGCGCGAATGCGCCTCGATTCTAATCGAACAGGGACAAGATATCCGGGGCGTCATCACCGAAGCGCCCGATTTTCTCACCTGGGCCAGGGAACACGGCATCGCCACATTCTCGCTTCGAAGCTGGCTCAAAAGCCCGGTGCATCAACCCTTTGACTATCTATTCAGCATCGCCAACCTGAGGGTTCTGCCGGCGGAGGCCCTGAGGCTTCCGGTCAAGGGCGCCGTCAACTTTCACGACGGCCCCTTGCCGCGTTACGCGGGTCTGAACACGCCCGTCTGGGCATTGATCCATGGCGAGCGGGAATACGGCATCACCTGGCATCTGATGACGGAGGATGTCGATCGCGGCGCCGTGCTGATGCGCAAGAATTTTTCCCTGTCCCCGGATGAAACCGCGGTTTCGCTCAATACCAAGTGTTTTCAGGCGGGGCTGGAATCCTTTGCGGCGCTGGTGGAGCAACTGGCCGCCGATGGACCGCGGCCACAACCCGAAATTGGCGGGGCCTTTCAATATTTTAGTCGCCATGACCGCCCCCCAAACGGGGGAGTCATCGACTGGACCGGAAAAGCGTCATCGATCGCCGCGCTGGTGCGCGCTTTGAATTTCGGGCAATACCCCAACCCACTCGGACTGCCGACTCTATTCCACGGGTCAAAGGCGTTTGCCGTCACCGGCGCGGAGACGCGGGCGATCGATGCGGAAGCGCCTCCGGGCGCGATTATCGAAGTAAAGGAACCAGAAGTGGTGATCGCCACGGGCGCCGGGTCCCTGGCCGTCACCGAATTGCGATCCCTCACGGGTAAGCGCCTCTCACCGCTGGAAGCCGTTTCCCGACTGAACCTGGAGGCCGGTGACGGTCTGGGTCTATTGCCGAAAGAAGAGGCCTCCAGGCTGGAGCGGTTACAGAGCCAGCTCAGCCGCACCGAACCCTTTTGGATCAAGCGGCTATCGAAGCTTCAACCAACCACGCTGCCCTTTCCCGAAACCGGACGTGCAAACCATGGCAATCCAAGATGGCAAACCTACGCCCTAACCATTCCCGAGGGGCTCGTTCGAGGGCTTGAACCCGCCCGCCGAGCCTCCGCCCACGCCGCGGTCTTTGCCCTATTCTGCGCACGCATCGCCGAGTCCAGCCACGTCACGCTGGCGTTTAGCGACCATCGTTTGCGCACGTTCATCGCCGGTTTCGAGCCATGGCTGCTGCCGGCGCTGGCGGTCGAGGCGCTCATGGCTCTCGCCGTGGCGGGCCTCGGCTGGGCCGCTAGCCGCGGTCTCGGGACCGCCTTCGTGGTCGGTCTCGTCATCTACGCCTT
>JBGTRP010000606.1:0-4934 GCA_041940685.1 Acanthopleuribacteraceae bacterium | reverse complement strand
GCCCCCGCCCGCAACGGCAATACCAGGGTGAGCGGTCCGGGCCAGAAACGATCGGCCAGCGCGCGCGCATCGGCATCGAAATGCGCAATCGCCTCCGCCGCCTCGCGATCCACGACATGGACGATCAAGGGATTGAAACTGGGCCGACCCTTGGCCGCGTAGATACAGGCCACCGCCGCCGAATCACGCGCGTTGGCGGCGAGGCCATAGACCGTCTCGGTCGGCACCGCGACGATCGCACCGGCGCGAATCAGCGCCGCCGCCGCCTCGATCGTGGCCGTGCCGTAGCGTCGGATCGCGGGGAGTTGAGCGTGCATCGCGAGCGGCTATAGCGGCATCGTCCAGGAGAGAGAAATGACCTTCACCGCCGCCGTTGCCGACCAGCGTTTCGTCCTCGATCACGTCGTCGGCATCGACGATCTGGCGCGCGATGATCGCTTCGCCGCCGCTTCCCCCGGTGCTCGCTCCGCTCGACCCACCGTCGGCGGTTCCTGTGGACGATCCGGTCGAGTCGGTGTCGAGCTCGGTGTCCGAGCCGGTGTCGGCGATCCCCGTGGAGCTGAGCAGCACGCACTCGCCCTGCTCGTTGTAGCCATAGCTGGTGTCGCAGTAGAACACGCTCTTGTTGTGGACCAGGCAGCCGTTGGCCACGAAGTTGTGGAGCTGATCGGCCACGGTCACGTCGAAGACCCGTCGCACGCCCACGTACTGCTCGTGTCCCGCCACCGCGACGCGCTGCAGGCGACCGTCGATCAGCATGGCGACGTGGCTGCGGCGACCGTCGACCCAGTCGGTGGCGGGGGCGTACTGCTCGGCGTCGGGGTCGTAGAGCGGATGATCGCCGGTGCACACCAAAGAGCGTCCACCGACGAGCCGTAGGCTCAGGCACTCGCGCTCGGCGGTCTTGACCGCGACGACCCGGGTGGGCACGACCTCGCCCGAGCTCGGGTCGACGGCCAGCACCGGGCTGCCGACCTCGAGCGACTCGATGGGGCACGTTCCATCGGGGGTGCTCACCAGGGTCCCCAGCGCGATGCAGTACGTGTAGGAGTCGGACGAGGGGTTGCCGTCGTCGCCGCAGGCGGTGCCGATCGACAGCAGCGGCAACAAGCTCCAGGCCCAGGCGCGGTGTGTCACCACATCAGCCTAGCACGAGGTCGGCGACCACCGTGGTTGGTGACCGGCCTCGCCGTCGCGGAGACCGAGGCCGGGCGCGACGCATGCGATCAGGCACTCGGCGAGCCGGCCTCGGCAAGGCGGCTCACCCGCCTACGCCGGAGTAGCGGATGCCGGCCAGCTCCGCCACGTCGCGCTTCCAGCTGACCAGGTCGTCGACGCACATGCGGCGCAGGTGAGAGTGCCCGCAGGCCCGCGCGAGGATCTTCATCAGCTCGACGGTGGCCTCCAGGTAGTTGGTCAGCTGCCGTGCCGATCGCTGGACATCGAGGCGCTGCCGCAGGTGGGGCTTTTGCGTGGCGATGCCCACCGGGCAGTTGTTGGTGTGGCAGGCGCGCATGCCCAGGCAGCCGATGGCCTGAATGGCCGCGTTGGAGACCGCGACCCCATCCGCGCCCAGGGCGAGCGCCTTGGCGAAATCGGCCGGGGTGCGCAGGCCGCCCGTGATGATAAGCGTGATGTCGCCGTTGCCGCTTTGGTCCAGGTAACGGCGCGCGCGGGCCAGAGCGGGCAAGGTGGGCACGGAGATATGGTCGCGGAAGATGAGAGGCGCCGCGCCGGTGCCGCCGCCGCGGCCATCGAGAATCACGTAATCGACTCCAATGGAAATCGCCGCTTCCAAATCCTTTTCGATGTGTTGGGCGGAGAGCTTATAGCCGATGGGAATGCCGTCGGTATGCGCCCGCACCTTGTCGGCGAATTTTTTGATGTCCTCGGGGCTTTCCCAATCGGGAAAACGCGCGGGTGAAATGGCGGGCTGGCCTTCCTCCAACTTGCGCACACGCGCGATTTTGCCCTTGACCTTGTTGCCGGGCAAATGACCCCCGGTTCCGGTTTTTGCGCCTTGACCGCCCTTAAAGTGAAAGGCCTGCACACGCTCCAAAAGGTCCATGGAAAAACCGAAACGGGCCGATGCCAGCTCGTAGAAGTAATGCGAGTTTTCCGCTTGCTCCTCGGGCAGCATGCCGCCCTCCCCCGAGCAGATGCCGGTCCCGGCCAGTTCCGCGCCGCGCGCGAGCGCGGTTTTGGCTTCCTCGGAAAGAGCGCCGAAACTCATGTCGGAAACGAAAATGGGGATTTTGAGCACCAGTGGTTTTTGGGCGCGCGGGCCAATGACGAGCTCGGTTCCCACGGGCGCATCGTCCAGCTTGGGCAGCTTGTGCAATTGCCCTACCACGAACTGCAGGTCATCCCAGGTCGGCAACTGCTGGCGCGGCACGCCCATGGCGGCCACGGGTCCGTGGTGGCCGGTGCGTGAAAGGCCGTGAGCGGCCAGCTCTTGAATGAGGCCGACATGAGGCTCCTCTGGCGCGCCATGCACATCCTGGTAGAGGCCTTGGTATTCATCCCGTTTGTAGGGTTGGGGGTGTTTTTCCTCCCATGCGGCGATCTCGTCCTCGTCCACCCAAACCGCGTCCTCCTCGATCCAGGCGTTAAATTTGGCCAAGGCTTCCTCATTGTTGTATTCGCTGACGCCGGTATCGTAGCGGTAGTCCCAATTGTGGACGCCGCAGATCAGGTTCTCCCCATCGATATGGCCGTCGCTGAGCAGGGCGCCGCGGTGCAGGCATCTGCCGTAGAGCACGGAAACCTCGTCACCGTAACGAATGACGACCAAATCCACGTTGGCCACGAGCGCGTAGGCGGGTTGCCGGTCGGCCAATTGGCTGAAGCTAGCGATTTGTACTTTTTTCATCTTTCCTCTTCCTTGGTTTTGGGGCGCCGTGACCGTTGAGGGGACCCAAATTCGGACGGGTCATTTAGGGGACAGGAACCCTTCTTTTCGGTTTGGCAATGATCCTTTCGGCCATTATCCAGAGAGCGAAACCGGACGGATGCTTTGCGACGGTAGTTTGGATAAGTGTAAATCAAACGGGACAAGAAAAAAATAATTTGTGGTTTCCGCCCGCGGAAGCCCACGAGAGGGAACCTGCCGCGGGCGCGGGTGAAATTGGTCAGAGGGCCCGCTCCCTTTTGGTAGGGTGGTTAGTTTTTGCCACATCATGCAGACAAACTGTTATATTGATCAAACTATTCCAATGATTGCTTGATTCACCCTCGGAGAGAATGCTCGTGAAGACGGCGCCTCATCTTGCCATGCCCTGGTTCCCCAAGCCTATATGGCGCTTGTGGCGGGCTGTTTGGCTTCTCATTCCGCTTCTCAGTGTATGGAATTGCGCCAATTTGCGGCTGCATAACAAGGCGCGCGCCGACATCGCCGATGAGGCGGCCAGGCTCGCGGGCGAGATTCGCGGTTCCGAGAGCAACCCGTTTGCCACCATGGAAGCCAATCTGAAGGCCGCCCATCAGGAGAACCTGAAGGGCTACGAGTTGACGCAACAGCTTTACTTCGAATTGTTCAAGGAAGGTTTTGCGCAAATGGACCGGGAACAGCTCCGGGAAGAGATCGGCAACCTATGGGACGATCACCAAAATACCCAAAACCAACTTGAACAGGCCATGAGCGAAATCGCGAGGACCGTGGACCGGGAGCTCGGCCGCCAGAGCCTCATTTCCCAATCCTTGAACGAAAAGCCCGTGGTCGATCTGGCGGGCGCGCTGACCAAGGTCAATAAGAGGCTGAAATGGTTGGAAGAGCTATCGGATTTCGCGGATTGGGCGGAGCGAGATTTGGGCGGCGCGGATACGGCCCCCGGCACCGACGCCGATCAAAGGCAGGCGTTTCAAGAAAACCTCGCGGATATCCATGGTCTGTTTGAGAGGAGCCTAGACGCCGAGCAGGTGAAACAGGCGCGCACGCTCCAACAGCAGTTGAGCCAGGAGGTGTTGCAGTTCGAGGCGCGGCGGATGCTGGAGTACCAGCGTTTTTTGAGTGAGGTGGAAGCGTTGCGGCGCTCCTTTGATTTCTACAACGCGGATTACATGAACAAGCTGTTGTTTCCCGTCCTCCAACAAATTGACCTGGCCAAATACAAGCAGATCTGCGGGACCGATCCCGAGTCCATGGATGCGGAAGAGACCGCCGACGGGGCGTCCGACGCCGCGAGCTGCATTCGGGACGAGGATTTGCTGCGTTGCCAACAGGAGATCAACGACAGCCTGTGGGGCCCGAAAACCACCGTGGAGGGCTATTTAAGCAGCCTGTTGGGGGCGGAGTTCCAATTGCCTTCCTGCCTGTTAGACCTGCTGGGATCGGATGCCGACTTGATTGCCGAGGTGAAGGCCAACCGCCGCAATCAAGGCCTGGAAATGGTCGGCGCCATCGCAATTCTGGTATTCGTGGAGAACCCAAGAGACCTTGCCAGCATGCAAGAGCTGGCGCTTTCCCGGCACCTGCATTCCATCAAGCTTTCGGAATTGAACGCGGACTACAACATGGCCTTGGTGGAAAAGGTGGCCCAAAGCAATCAAATCTACTACGCGGGCGGCATCAAACCCGAGGAAATAGCCGAAATGATTCTCTTAACCACACACCTGGCCGCGATTACCGCCATCGCCACGGATTGAAAGGAGGGCGCGGTGAAATTCTCTCGGTCAAAAAAGCAAATGCCTGCCAAACCAGTTTTACCGCGGGGGAGTTCGGGCTTTGGGGTTTCCAAGCTCGGTCGGGCTTCGGTTTTGGTCGTTTGCCTGTTGCCGTTCCTCCAAATTCAGTGCGGCAAAAAGAAGCAGATCGTTCAGCAGGAGACCGCCGCGGCCTATCATCAGCTCAACCAGTTGCAAAGCGATATCCTGAAAAAGGTAGCCGCGGAGAACCGCTATTATGAGGGGACCCTGAAGAATATTGTGGGCGATGT
>JBGTRP010000605.1:0-4941 GCA_041940685.1 Acanthopleuribacteraceae bacterium | reverse complement strand
GTTGGAGGTAATGATGACTTTGACCGATGTTGGATCGGGCCTGTCCCGAAGCTTTTTGCAGACCATATAACCGCTCATGTCTTCTAGCTGAGCGGAGAGGATGACCAGTTCGGGATTGAGCTCCTCTACCTTATCCAGGCCGGCGCGGCCCACGGCAACCTGATTCACCTCGAGTTGAAGAGGCCCCAACAATTGCTCGGTCTGTTGGATAAACTCGGGGTCACTATCAATAATGAGGATGCTTTTGTTCAAGCCAACACTCCAAAGAGATATGAATCGCGCGATATTTCATTGTAAGGATATTCCCCGGGCGAGGAAAGCCGTTTTTGACCTTTTGAACCATCTTAGGAATCCTCAAAACTCGGGGGACGAGGGCTGCCGGCAATTGGAGTTTGTCAAATACCAAGTCCCCTCCCGGGGTAGGGTATAGATTGGTCCCGTAGGTGTTTTAGGTCCCAATGTCGAATTTATTCGCCCAGGATGGCTTTAAAATCCTTGGGCTGGTTGACATTAGTGAACGCGGGACGGTAGATGAGTGGAATCAACGGTTGGTAAATCCGATTTTTCGGTAAGGCGCGATGCAAAGAGCGCTCGCCATCCGACCAGGCTCGCTCGAGCATCCCGGCCGCCGCGGAAAGGTAAAGCCCGGCCAAGGGTTCGCCATGAGAACGCCCCGGTAATTGGGGCCAGGTAACCAAATTCGGCTTGGGTGGTCTTTGTTGCAAAAGCCAGCCGAGGGCGGGCGCATTCATGGCCAGTAAATCAGTAGCCAATACTAGAAAAGTCGTCCCCTTTTCGTCAGACTCATCAAAGAGGCCCAAGACCGCGGAAAGCGGACCCGCCCCCGGTTCGCGATCAAGCACCCGCCGGTAGTTGCCAGTCTCTTTTCCAATGGAACCCTTTCCCACCAAAAGGGGAGCCTGTCCGGTTACCTGGTAAAGCAACCGGCAGAGATACGCCCCGCTGGTCGTACCTTTCAAGGGTAGCAATTGTTTGGGCCGCCCCATACGGGTGGAGCCGCCCCCGATCAGAAGCGCTCCCAAAATCCCCGTCATAAATGAGAACCTCTTTTCCGCATCCGATCGGTTCACGACCTTTCGAACCCGCATCCCCCTCTTACCCGTCCAACATATCATGCATTGCACCTAGGAAGGAGAAAGGATAGAAAATGGCCCGCCCTTATCGGAAGAATTGGAGGTGGATGATGGCCTGGCCCCAATGAATGAATGATGGCCTGGCCCCATCAGAAGAATTGGTAGGGGTCGATATCGAAGATGATGGCCTGGCGAGGTAATAACTTTTCGCGGACCACCTCCTCCACTACCCGGTCCGCGGCCCAGTGCAAGGCTTTCCTCTGTCTGGACTTGAGAATGATCTGATAACGGAATGCATGTTTAATCTTTCCGATCGGCGCCTTGGCCGGGCCCAAGATTTCCAGACCGGCTTTGTGTTGGAGCCGGCCCAGACGAACCGCCATCCACCTGGAGACATCGCCCGCGCGATGCTCATCGCGATGGGTAACGAGCAGGGCGACCATATAGGAGAAGGGAGGGTAAAACAAATGCTTCCTGTAATGGCTCTCCCGCTCCAGGAACGAGGGGAAATCGTGGGCGGCAGCGAAAGCAATACTGTAATGTTCGGGCATATAGGTTTGGATCACCACGGAGCCGGGGTCTTTTCCACGGCCACTCCGACCGGCTACCTGGGTAAGCAATTGAAACACCAATTCCGCGCCGCGAAAATCGGGAACCCGCAGCCCAGTATCGGCATTGACGATGCCCACCAGAGTGACATTGGGAAAATCATGGCCCTTGGCGATCATTTGGGTCCCCACCAAGACGCGCGTTTCCCCGCGTTCGAATCGCGCCAGGATTTCGTATTGCGCATTCTTCCGCTGGAGCCGGTCGCGATCGAGCCGGTCCACCATGACATCGGGAAAGCGCTTCTGGATCAGGTCCTGAATCTGTTGGGTGCCCTCTCCAAAAAACTGCATCAGGGTCGCCGCCGCGCCACAGTCATGGTTGGGGCAACGCTCGGGCACGGGCCGTGTCTCACCGCAATAATGGCATTTCAGTGACCGGTCCACCTGATGGTAGGTAAGACTGACCTCGCAACGGGAACACATGACGGCGCCGCCACACTTGCGGCAAAGCAGAAATCCGTGATATCCACGCCGGTTGATCAGAATCATCACCTGGTGATTTTGGCGCAGGGTTCGTTCCATATGCTCCGTCAATAGGTTGCTGAGGACAGGACGCCGCTTCTGCAATTGGAACTCGCGCCGCATGTCCACCAGACTGACCGAGGGCAAAGCCGCCTTGGTGGCTCTTTTCTTGAGGGTGAGCAAGCGGCAGCGGCCCCGCTCGTAATTGCGCCATGATTCCAAGCTGGGGGTCGCGCTGCCGAGAACCACGACCGCCTGCGACATGGTTCCCCGCACCATCGCGAGATCGCGCGCCTGGTAGCGGATCCCGTCGTTCTGTTTATAACTCTGGTCATGTTCCTCGTCGACGATGATCAGACCCAGTTTCGGTAGGGGCGCAAATATTCCCGAACGAGCGCCCAGCACGACATCCACTTTTCCGGCCAGCACGCGCGCCCATGATTCGGAGCGCTTGCCGGCGCCAACTGCGGAATGCAGAATCGCCAGGCGGTCACCGAAACGGTTCTCGATGCGGCGCTGCATGAGTGGGGTCAACGCGATTTCAGGCACGAGAAACAATGCCTGCCGTCCCTGAGCCAGGCAGTGTTGGATGGCCCGCAGGTACACCTCTGTCTTGCCTGATCCGGTAACGCCAAACATGAGAAAAGCCTGATATTCGGGCTGATCCAGGGCTTGCACGATTTCGCTTAGAGCCCGGTCCTGCTCTGAAGTCAACACCCTGATCAACTCCGGCTCAAGGATGTTGCGGCCGCGTTCAATCTCGTGCTTGGGGACGCGCTTCTTTTCGCATAACCCGCGCTCGATCAAGCGGGCCAAAAGGGCGCCCCCCCCGGAAAAGACTCGATTCAGCTCCTTTAACGGCACCAACTCCTCCGGCCGCTGATTGAGCCAGAACAATAGCTCTCGTTGACGAACCGCGCGGCCAAGCGAGGCGGATTCGGGGGAACGGCCCGACGGGGTGAGCGCCACCACGGTTTCATGGGGCACGCTCTCCTCCGCGCCGCCCGCGATAACAATCTTGACCCAATCGCGATCCTCCCACTCACGAATATCCTGGAATCGTATTTCGGCTTGGGCCTTGGCCTCCCATTCCTTTTTGGTGAGGGCTTTACCCTGAAGCAAGCCCAAGATTCTGCCGGTTGCGGGGTTCTCTATCTCAGCGGCGCCCAACTTGGTGAGCCGAAAGCTGATTTCTTTTTCGTTCAAGATGCCGGGCGGCAATACCAATTTGACCGCCTCGCCAACAGCGCCCTTGTAGTAATCCACGATCCAAGTGAGTAGCTTTTGAATATCGGGGGAAAGGACGCGCTGCCCAGCATCGTAGGAAATCAGGGCGCGCGGCTTCCTAGTCTCTAGTTGGCCGGGATAGGCATCGCACAAGGTTACCCCATGCAGGAGTCTCGGCCCGAAAGGCGCCAACACCCGATGTCCGGCTCGAACCGGAGCGTCAAGGAGATCCTCCGGCACCTGATAGGTGAAGCTTTGCCGTAAGGGTACGGGCACCGCCACAT
The DNA here is from genome assembly GCA_041940685.1 of Acanthopleuribacteraceae bacterium. GTDB lineage: Bacteria > Acidobacteriota > Holophagae > Acanthopleuribacterales > Acanthopleuribacteraceae > JBGTRP01. The sequence goes on along the minus strand of JBGTRP010000605.1, from coordinate 1,266 downwards.
CTACCAGCCAGACTTCCGATTCGGCCAAGTGACGTGGTGTTTGGTTCACGGCCTACCTCTTCGTGCGTGGTTCCTCGTATTCGGAAAGGGATCAACTGTGCATTGCACGACGGTTGGAACCAAGAGTCCGGGTGGGTGAGTGACGCCGACCAGGCGCCGTCCGCCCGGTACGATCAGCTCACCACCACCAAGGGCGTTCCCCCCTCCACGCTGTCGCCTTCCTTCACCAGAACTTGGGTGACCTTACCTGTTTTAGGGCTTGCCAGTTCGTTTTCCATTTTCATCGCGACCAGCACCACGAGTCCCTGATCGACCTCCACTTCATCGCCCTCGGCAACCATGACGCGCTGGACCTTTCCGGGCATGGCCGACTCCAAAACCACTTCTCCCTGAGCGCCCAGGCCCGCGTTTTCTTCCAGCAGCGCCTTCATGGGATCACTCATCTCCACCTCGAAGCTGTCCTCAAAAAAATGGGTTTCCATCACGGCCTTTTTGGCCTGTTGATGAACCCGAACCTCCAGGGAATCTTGACCAAGCAGTAGTGAATAGACATGGTCCATGACCTCGCAACAATCGACTTGGTACACGCGATCTTCGATTTGGATTTCGAAATGGCGTTCGTCCTTCCTATGGATGTGCAGGCGGTGCTCCCGCTTGTTGATCACGCCGCGTAGCTCCATTACAAACCTCGATTGCGGACCATTGCCTCGCGGGCAAAAGCCTTCCAGCGACCACTACCCCCCTTGTCGGTGGGCTTGGTCGCCGACTTCTCGGCTTGATCCTTAAAATATTTAATAGCCGCGGCAACCAATGCCAAATCCTCGTTTCGGGTGGGAGCCGCCGCCGCGGTCAGTTCGGGATAACGGTCGATGAATCCCGTGTCCAAGTCACCGGCCACGAACGCGGGGTGACGCATGATGCGCCGGTGGAACCACAGGTTGGTGCGGATACCGCCGATGCGGTATTCACCCAAGGCGCGGCCCATCCTACGGATGGCCTCGTCTCGGTCGGCGCCCCAGGTGCTCAGCTTGGAGATCATGGGATCGTAATGGATCGGAACTTCGTAACCCTGATAAACGCCGGAATCATCCCTGACCCCCAGCCCGTTGGGAACCGAAAGCGCGGTTATCTTGCCGGGTGAGGGCATAAAATTATGATGGGGATCCTCGGCGTAGACGCGACACTCAAGGGCGTGGCCGCGCAATATCACATCCGATTGTTGAAGGGACAAGGATTCGCCGGCCGCGATTTGAAGTTGCATGCGCA
>JBGTRP010000604.1:0-4950 GCA_041940685.1 Acanthopleuribacteraceae bacterium | reverse complement strand
ACCGCGGACAGGTACAAACCGCCCCAAAAGGTCAAGCGGTTCAACACGCCCTCAATGTACTGCTGGGTTTCCTTGCCCGGTCGAATGCCCGGTATGAATCCGCCGTGTTTTTTCAGGTTCTCAGCGGTGTCCTTCGGGTTGAAGAGCATTTCCACGTAAAAGAAGGTGAAAAACATGGTGGCGAGAAAAAAGATGAGATTGCTCAAGGGCCGGCCATAGCCGAGCTGGTCCAACAGCCCCCGCATGAAGTCGCTTTGCGGCGCGGAGGCCACGCTGGTGAGAATCGAGGGTATTTGAATGATGGACGCCGAGAAGATGACGGGAATCACGCCGGCCGAGTTCACCTTGAAAGGCAGGTGGCTGGTGCCGCCGGCCATCTGGCCCTGGGTATTGACGCGTTTGGCGTATTGGATGGTGATCTTGCGGACGCCCAATTCGAAGAACACCACGAACACCACGATGCCGACAATCACCGCGAGCACCAAAACCAGCACCGGCGCTTCGATGGCCTGGCTGTTCAACTGACCGAACATCTCGATGAACGCCTGGGGCAGCCGCACCACGATGCTGGCAAAAATGATGAGCGAGATGCCGTTGCCGATGCCGCGCTCGGTAATTTTCTCACCCAACCACATGATGAGGATCGCGCCCGTGGTCAGGGTGATCATGCCGAGGATGCGGAAATAGAAAATGCTGGGCGCGGTGATGAAGTTGGAGCCGCCCTGATTGAAGTTGATAATCAGGCTGGTCATTCCATAGGAGTGAATCAAGGCGAGCAGAACCGTGAGATAACGGGTGTAGCGATTGATTTTGTTGCGTCCCTGCTCGCCTTCCTTGGCCAAACGCTCCAGGAAAGGAATCGACTTCTGCAGGATCTGGAGAATAATCGAAGCGGTAATATAGGGCATGATGCCCAGGGCGAACACGGCCGCGTTGGCCAGCGCGCCGCCGCTGAACATATTCACCATATCCAAGATCCCACTGGAATTCAGAAACAGGTTGGCGACCTCGGTTTTGTTGATTCCCGGAACCAGCACTTGGCAGCCAAGGCGATAGAGGGCGAGAATGCCGAAGGTCCACAGAACCCGCGTGCGCAGGTCGGGGATGTTGAATACGTTCTTAATGCTTTCGAGAACTTTTTCCATGACACAACACTCTTTTTTAGAATGGGATTAGGACGATGCTTCGACCACCACGCAGGTGCCACCGGCTTTTTCGATCTTTTCGCGGGCGGTCTTGGAGAACTTGTGCGCATGGACGTTGACGGCCTTGGTAATCTCGCCGTCGCCCAAAATCTTGACGCCGTCCTTCAGTTTCTTTGCGAAGCCAAGCTTTTGGTAATCCTCGATTTTCACCTCGGTCACATCACGGTCTTCAAATGCGGAGACGTTCAGGACCAGGTACTCCTTGCGGAAGGGGTTTTTGAAGCCCCGCTTGGGAAGGCGCCGCTGCAGGGGCATCTGCCCACCCTCAAAGCCGCGCTTGGAGCTGTAACCGGAGCGGGACTTTTGACCCTTATGGCCACGCCCCGCGGTTTTCCCTTGACCGGAGCCCGGGCCCCGCCCCAGCCGCTTCCGGCTGCGCGTAGCGCCCGCGTTGGGTTTTAATTCATTCAGTTTCATGGCCTCTTCCCTTTACTCGACAATTTTCACGAGATAATCGATCTTTTTGACCTGCCCGCGAACCTCGGGACAATCCTTGAGCTCCTTGATCTGCTGCAGCTTGCGCAGGCCAAGGGATTTCACGATGCGGCGATGGCTCTGCATCTTGCCGGACAGGCCTTTCACCAGTTGTACCTTGATGGTGCTCATGCGGCGCCCTCCTGGGTTTCACGCTTGCGCAAGCGGTTGTATTCATAGGGATCCTGCAGGGCTTCAAGACCTTTGAAGGTCGCCTTGACGATATTGATTTTGTTATCGGAGCCCAGCGATTTGGTGACGATATCGCGAATGCCGGCGGCTTCCACCACCGCGCGAACGGCGCCACCCGCGATAACGCCCGTTCCCTCTTTGGCGGGCTTGAGCAGAACCTTGCCGGCCCCGTAACGCTCTTTCACCTCATGGGGAATGGTGCCGTCGATAATAGGAACCTTGATCATCGATTTTTTCGCGGCAAGAATGGCCTTTTTAATGGCGGAGGGCACCTCGAGCGCCTTACCCTGACCATATCCCACGCGGCCCTCGCCGTCGCCAACCACGACCATGGCGGAGAAGGAAAAGTTCTTGCCTCCCTTTACAACCTTGGTCACGCGGTTGATGTTCACCACGGTATCGGTAAATTCGATGTCACTAGCTTTGTTCTGCTGCGCGTTATTCACCGCGATTCTCCTTCGGTCACTCTATTAAAATTCTAGGCCGGCTTTTCGCGCGGCGTCGGCCAGGGCCTTTACCCGTCCGTGGTACATGAAACCACCGCGATCAAAAACCGCCTTTTTGATTCCCTTCTCCAGCAATCGCTTGGCGATATGCTCACCGATCACCTTGGCCGCCTCGACGTTGCCGCCGGACTTGCCCTGGGAACGGAACTCCTTTTCCAAGGAGGAAGCGGAAGCAATGGTGTTGCCGGACTGATCGTCCACCGCCTGTACGTAAATCTGCTTCAGACTGCGGTAAACCGCCAGACGGGGTCTTTCCGCGCTGCCGGAAACCTTTTTCCGGGTGCGGAAGTGTTTGCGCACTCGGGCGTCTCTCGATGTTCGCTTCATCGGACTGTACTCCTTACCTATTTCCCGGACTTCCCGGCCTTGCGGAGAATATGCTCATCCAAGTAACGGACGCCCTTGCCCTTGTAGGGTTCGGGCTTGCGCAAGCGCCGCATATTGGCCGCTACCTGACCCACGAGTTGTTTGTCGATCCCTTCCACGGTCAGGATGATCGACTTGGTTTGACGGTCTTGTTCGGCATTGGCTGAAATGCCGTCAGGAAGGGGGAAACGAATGGGATGGGAATACCCGAGATGAAACTCGACGGCTTTCCCTTCGACGTTGACCCGGTAGCCCACGCCGATGATCTGCAACTGCTTTTTAAAGCCCTCGGTAACGCCCTTGACGCAGTTGGCGGCCAGGGCGCGCGCCAACCCGTGCTTGGCGCGGGTAGGTCCATCCTCGCCCTCGCGTTTGAAGGAGAGCGCCCCGTCTTCCAGGGTAGCGGTAATGCCGCCCGGCACGGGAGAACTCAGTTTGCCCTTGGGGCCCTCGACCAAAATACGGTCGCCCTTGATGGAGGTCTTCACTCCCTTGGGGATATCGATAATCATTCTTCCAATACGAGACATGAGCTTCTCTCCCTACCAAATGTTACACAGGACTTCGCCGCCGATGCCCAGGTTCTTGGCCTTGACATTGGTCATGATTCCCTTATTGGTGGTCAAAATGGAAATCCCGAGACCATTGAGCACGCGGGGATGCTCGTCCTTACCCACGTAAACGCGGCGGCCCGGCTTGGAAACGCGGTTCAACCCGTTAATCACCGGCCGCCCCTCGGAGTCGTATTTCAGATAGACCCGAATGGTGGGAAAGCGGGCCTTGTTGTCGACCACCTTGAAATTTTTGATGTAGCCTTCCTCTTTCAAAATTTTGACCATGGCCTGCTTCAGCTTGGAGGAAGGCATATTGATTTTGTCCTTGTTGGCCATATGACCGTTCCGGATACGGGTCAACAAGTCTGCAATCGGATCGGTAACAATCATTTGAAGGCAACTCCTTAAGCGCGAGATCGGCCGGTTCCGCATGGGCTCTTCCCATCGCGGGTCCCGCTGAGCGGGAAAAATAAATTAGTTTTTGCGGAAAGGCATTCCCAGGTAGCCCAGAAGCGCCTTGGCGTGGTCATCCTTGGTGGCGGTGGTCACGAGACAGATGTTCATGCCGCGCGTCTGATCGACCTTGCCGTAATCAATTTCAGGAAAGATGAGCTGATCCTTGACGCCCAATGTATAGTTGCCGCGCCCATCAAAGGATTTTGCTGACACGCCACGGAAGTCGCGCACGCGGGGGAGCGCAACGTTCACCAAGCGATCAAAAAAGGCGTACATCCGCGTTCCGCGTAAGGTGACGCGACAGCCGATCGGCATGCCTTGACGCAGCTTAAAGTTGGAGATGGATTTCTTGGCCCGCGTGATGACGGCCTTTTGGCCGGTAATCTGAGTGAGCTCCACCACCGCCTTATCAAGCGTCTTGATGTTGCCGATTGCCTCGCCCACGCCCATGTTGACGACAATTTTCTCCAACTTGGGAACCTGCATGACATTGGACAGGGAAAACTCGTCCTTGAGCTTTGCCTGTATCTGTTCTCGGTATAGGGTCTCGATTCTGTCCATAACTGCCTCTTGCCTTGTTAATCCAGGAGCGCGCCGCTCTTGCGGGAAACTCGTACTTTCTTGCCGTCCTTGGTGATGAAACCCACGCGGCATGGACGATTTTCATTGGGGTCGACGATCATGACCTTGGAAAGGTGGAGCGGCGCTTCCTTATCGATGATGCCGCCCTCCTGATTCTGCTGAGGCTTTTGGTGACGTTTCACCATATTGAGCCCCTCGACCAGGACCTGGCTTTTCTTGGGGTTGACGACCAACACCTTTCCCCTCTGCCCCTTGTCTTTACCGGCAATGATTTCTACCTCATCGCCTTTTTTGATTTTCATTGCCATTTTCGAACCACCTAGACTGGAAAAATACTCAAATTACCTCGGGGGCCAGCGACACGATTTTCATGAACTTTTCATTACGAAGCTCACGTGTCACTGGGCCAAAAATACGGGTACCGATGGGTTCAAGTTTTGCATTCAACAAAACCGCTGCGTTGCTGTCGAATTTAATCAACGCACCATCTGGGCGACGAACGCCCGATGAGCCTCGTCGTACGCGACCTGGTCGAGGCGCTTGCCGCTCGCATCCAGCACGATCTGTCCGCAGTGCCCGATGAAGTCCACCCGGATCGTGCACACCACGTACACC
>JBGTRP010000603.1:0-4956 GCA_041940685.1 Acanthopleuribacteraceae bacterium | reverse complement strand
TTGGGCGGAGATCCGATCAGCGTGGCCACCCCGCCGATGGAGCAGGAATAGGCGATGCCCAACATGAGCGCGGTGCTGAATTGAGAGGCGTCGGGCGCGGCGTCTCCCGAGCCGGATGGGGTCTCCTCGCGCTCGGCCCCTTCCAGCATGGTCACCACGCTGATCGCGATGGGCAGCATCATGATGGCCGTAGCCGTGTTGGATACCCACATACTCAATCCCGCGGAGACCAGCATGAATCCACCAATCAGTCTCGAACGGCCCCCACCGAAAAAGCTGAGCGTCACCAGGGCGATCCGGCGATGGAGGTTCCAGCGTTCCATGGCCTTGGAGAGAAAGAACCCGCCCATGAACAGGAATATGAGCGGATGACCGTAGCTTGCCGCGACCGTCCTCATGGGCGTGACATGAAAAAAGGGAAGGAAAACCAGTGGCAGGAGCGCGGTGGCGGGCAGCGGAATGGCCTCGCTGAGCCACCAACAGGCCATCCAAACGCCCAAGGCCGCGGTCGCCCGGGCCGGATGCTCCAGAGCGATGGATGCGCCGGCGTCATTTTGGTAGGTTTCGGGAAGGAGAAGGTAGGCTGCCGCGGCAAGCGCGGGACCGGCGATCAGGCCTATCCACTGAATCCTATGTCTGTTCAAGGCGCTCTCCGTGCGTGGTTTGGAGCGGCAATCAATGAGGCGCTACAAAAGTCCGGCCTCCGCGAAGCTGAAGTAGGCCGAGTGCGTGAAGATGATGTGATCGAGCAGTCGGATGCCCAACAAATCGCCCGCGCTCAGCAGACGCGCCGTGATCTCTTCATCGGCCCGACCATGGGTAATCGAGCCGGATGGATGATTGTGGGCCACGATAATGGCCGCGGCGCGGTCGCTGATCGCGTCGGCGAAAACCTCGCGGGGATGAATCTGGGTTTGGTTGACCAGGCCGACCGTGATGACCCGGGTCGCAATCATCTCATTGGCGCCATTGAGGGTAGTGCATAAAAAATATTCCTGTTTGCGATCCGCGTAATGGCGAACCAGGTCCAGGATATCCGTGGGCAAATGGATTTTGAGGCCCGCGGGCCGGATGCGGCGCCGGGCGAACTCCATGGCCGCGCAGATCATGGCGGCCCGCGCTTCGCCCACGCCGCGAATGCCTTGCAGGGTGGCCAGATCCGGAAAGGCGCCGCGCGTATCCAAAAGCTTCAGGATATTGGACGCCAGGGTCATGACCGGGTAGCCTCGGCTGCCCCGGCCCAGGAGCACGGCCATCAATTCCAGGTCGGAAAGCGCGGAGGCGCCTCGGAGCAGCAATTTCTCCCGCGGCCGTTCCTGGATGTCCATCTCCTCGATTTTTTTCAAGGCTGGTTGCTCCGTTGAAGGTTCGATTCTCCCCGTTCCGGGTAGGCCTTCGATCGGCGCCGGTTGCGCGGACTCCTCGGATCAATGGCCCAGGAAGAATTTGAGGGCGATGAAGCCGCCGACGAACAAAACGCCGGCAATCAGGGTGAGCTTGTTGAAGTGCCGGTCGATGAAGACCAACGCGGGCTCGCCGAACCGGAAAACGATCCAGGCCTCGAGTCCGAAACGCAGGCCCCGGCTCAGCAGAGAGAGCAGCAGGAACTCGGGCAGGGAGAACCGGAAAACCCCGGCGCTCAAGGTGATCACCTTGTAGGGGATGGGCGTGAACCCGGCTACCAGCACCATGATACTGCCGTTTTGAGCATACCATGCCTGAAACTGGTCGTAACTGTCCACGATCCCGCAGAACTCCAGGATCGGCGCGCCCACGGCGTCGAAGGCAAATGCCCCGATGAGATAGCCCAACAATCCGCCCAGCAGCGAGGAGAGGGTGCAAACCGTGGCCAGGAAGAAGGCGCGTTTGCGGTGCGCCAGACACAGGGGCAGCAGGACCACGTCGGGGGGAATGGGGAAAAATGAGCTTTCCGCGAAGCTCAGCGCCGCAAGCCAGTACACGGCCTTGGGATGTTCGGCCAGCCGCAAGGTTTTGTCATACAGGGCCCGAACCCAGCGGAACAGAATCATGGCTCTTCGCTCGTGAGATGGGCGCTTATGGAGGAGAAGGGCGATTCCCCCGCGCCACAGGCGTCCAACACCTCGAAATTGGTCATTTCCACCTTGAGTGGCGTCATGGCCACGTACCCGGTTTTGATGGCGGCATAATCGGTGTCTTCCTTGTTGTCGAATTCGGGGAAGTAGGGGCCGATCCAGTAATAGGGCTTGCCTCTGGGATCAAGGCGCTTGATGATCGAGCTCTTGAAGCTGCGCTTGTCCAGCCGGGTAACCTTGATTCCCTTGATCGGGCCGTGGGGCACATTGACGTTCCAGATCGCCTGACGGAGCAGGGGGTCGCCCTTGAGGAAGGCGGAGACCAGCTGGTAGGCCACTTTGGCCGCCGATTCGATGGGCAAGGGACTGTTGCTGGTCCTGCAGGCGGAAATGGCGATGGAAGGGATTTGATGCTGAAAGCCCTCATAGGCTGCCGCGACCGTCCCCGAGTAGGCGGTGTCCTCGCCGAGGTTGGCGCCGTGGTTGATGCCGGAAACCAGCAGGTCGGGCGGCTGGCCCTCGAAGATGCCGTGAAGCGCCAGATGTACGCAGTCCACCGGCGTTCCGTTGATCATGTAGACATCTTCCTTCAACTCGTGAATGCGGAGCGCGGCATTGAGCGTAATTTTCTGACTCTCGCCCGAACAGTCCTGGCTGGGCGCCACCAGGACGATGCGGCCCAAGGGCGTCAAGGCTTCCTTGAGGCGGTTGATCCCCTCGGCATAATAGCCGTCGTCATTGCAAATAAGAATGGTGGGTCTTTTCACCGAGGCAACCCTGTTTGACATGGATGCGGGGTCCCGCGGCAGAAAGTGGATCGTAACACAAAATATTCCCGGCGGGTCCCGGCTTTTTACCAAGCGGTGGCGGGGACGAGCCGATCGTAGAGGGCCGTGGGGCGACGGGGGCTCCCCGAATCGACAAGTGAGCGGCATGAGGGGCTCGGAATCGGTTACAATACGAAACGGAAGGGTCACCCGGTTTTCTGTCCGGCTGCCGGGCCATTGGCGCGGCAAGCTCGAAATCATTCAAAAGGCACTCAACCTTTTTACGGCGCGGGGCGTTTCATTTAGGGCCGGGCGGAGGCGGGTCAGCCGTTTTTGCCGGATCGAAGGTGAAGGAGCAATCATGAAAAACGTTTTGAGGGCGATCGCTTGTTTGGCGCTGGTACTCCTGTCGGCATGCCGCTCCGAGGAAGTTCAATATTCGCGGGCGCTGTTTCGGCATATTCCCGATGAACCCGAGCTTCTGGTCCTGGTAAGGCCCAACGACATCGCCAAGCTGGCGGAAATGGCGATCTCGCAAATGAAGTTCCAGGAATTTTTTGACGAAAGGTTTAAAATCGACGCCGCGGCCTTGGACCGTTACAAGGATGTGGCCGAGGAAATGATGATCGCCCTCGGCATCCCCTGGGATTCGGTGGAATCGGTCGGCTTTTTCCTGTACTTCAAGCGTCCGATTCTACTCATCTCCGGTGACTTCACCAAGCCGGACGTAACCGGAAAGCTGACGGAGTTGGGTTTCAAGCAAAACGATAACGGTTTTTTCGACTACATCTACCACGAGCAAAAGTTGAACGTTCCCGAGGACGGGCTCATCATGCTTGCCGAGGAAACCCTGCTGGACGATATCAGTTACATTCCGGAGGAGCGCAGGCTGTGGAACCGGCCCGACTTTTCCGAGTACCGGCTGACCTCGCCGCTCAATAACAGCCTGTTCCTGTGGACCCATCCCCCCGATGATTTCCTGCCGGATTTCAAGTACCGCGATGATTTGGGGGATCTGAGCCTGGCCATGAACTTTCAGAGCAATTTCTCGCTCAAGGTCACCATTCGGGTGAAAGATCCGGAAAAGGCGGTCTACCTTCACGATATCTTCTTCGGCGTGGTCAAGCTTTCCAGCGGCCTATTCGGCGACGATGAGGATTACGGTCCCGTCTTCAATGGGATCAAGGTGGCCCGCAACCAGTCACAGGTGGAGGCCAGCCTGGTCATCCCCCGCGATCAGTTGGCCTCCCTGAAGGATCGCATCGTCGACGATATCCAAAACCCGAATTCCAAAACCTTTACCAAATTCCGGTCCTTCATGGACGGATTTCAGTAAACGAATCCCAAGGGAGCGGCGTTTTATACATGGGCAGGGTAGATGAATCGGCTTCCGACGAAGCCTTGATGGTAGCGGCATCCAAGGATGACCTTCACGCCTTTGAAAGTTTGGTGCGGCGGCATCAGAGCCGGGTCTACCGCATGGCCTATCAAATGCTTCGAACCGAGGAGGATGCATGGGATACGAGTCAAGACATCTTCATCAAGGTCTACAACGCCCGCAACAGCTATGTGGAAAACGCCAAGTTCACGACCTGGCTCTACCGGATCGCGAACAACGCCATTATTGATCGGCTGAGACAGCTCAAAAGGAATCAAAAGGTGGTCGCCATGGACGACGTATTGCCGGAACCCAAATCTCATGACCAAACCACCCACCACAAGGTGGAGTTGGAGGAAGTCAAGGGCAAGATGTCGGAAGCGCTGTACGCGCTCAGCGAACGGCAGCGCGGCATGGTGATCCTCAAGTACTACGAGGGTTTTTCCGTGGAAGAGATTTCTCAGGTCTTCAATTGCGCTACCGGCACCGTAAAAGCTACACTCTTCCAAGCCATCAAGCATTTGCGAGGTCGCTTGGCCAAGATCGGTGTCGTCAATTCGGAGGTAACCTCATGATGGAAAAGGAAGCACTATTCGCCAAGGAATTCGATCGTTTGGAATCCCTGCGGGCGGCTTCCGCCGAGCGCGCTTCCATCGACGATCCCGAGATGGCCGATTATTTGAACATTGTCGAGTTGCTGGAGGCGGAAGCCGAACCCGGACCCATGCCGCGCGCGCCCTATTTCACCCAAACCCTG
>JBGTRP010000602.1:0-4956 GCA_041940685.1 Acanthopleuribacteraceae bacterium | reverse complement strand
ATTCCCATCCGTCTGGACCATTTCTATCTTGAAGGAAACCAGCGGATTTCCTTTCCCGGCGACGGCCGGGGAAACCGGTCCTACCTGGCGGACATTCGTCCTTGGCATGCTACAATTTCATTTTAGTGCTCAACCCATGAAAAGATGTTCCGGCGGCCACCACCGGGCCGGTTCGGAAAGGGAAGCGCCGATTTTATTGCTTGGGAGTAGAAACGTATGAAAAAGGGAACCACTTTCACCATCGTTGTATTATTGTTGGCGGCTCTTTCCTGGCGCTGTAAGCCATCCGTGGAGGAACCCGTAACGAAAACCGCGGAAAGTGGCCCGGCCCTGAAAGAGCGGGCCGCGCGGCTGGCGCAAGAGCTGTTGATCGTTGACACCCATATCGACGTGCCCTACAGGCTTCAGGAAAAAGAAGACGACATTTCCCAACGCACGGAAGGCGGCGATTTCGATTACGTGCGGGCCAAGGCCGGCGGCCTCAATGCGCCCTTCATGTCGATTTACACCCCCGCGGAATTGCAGCAGACCGGCGGCTCCAAGGAATTGGCCGATCAGTTGATCGATATGGTCGAGGGTTTTCAGGAAAAATGGCCCGACAAATTCGCCGTGGCCACCACGCCCGATGACCTACTAGCCCACTTCGAAAAGGGGCTGATCTCTTTACCCATGGGCATGGAGAACGGCGCGCCCATCGAGGGCTCCCTTGAAAACCTGCGCCACTTCTACGATCGCGGCATCCGCTACATTACCCTCACCCACGGAAAAAACAACCATATTTGCGACTCCTCCTACGACACCGAACGCAAATGGAACGGTTTGAGCGACTTCGGCAGAGAGGTCGTAGCGGAAATGAATCGGCTGGGGATCATGGTGGATATTTCCCATGTATCCGACGACACTTTTTTCCAGGTCATCGAGCTATCCAAGGCGCCTCTGATTGCCTCTCACTCTTCCTGCCGCAAATTCACGCCCGGCTTCGAGCGCAATATGAGCGATGAAATGATTCAGCAGCTCGCCGAAAAAGGCGGCGTCATCATGATTAATTTCGGCTCTTCTTTCATCAGCGGCGAGCTTTTGAAAAAAGGTGAGGCCGCACGGGAGCATTTCCGCCAGTACCTGGAGGAAAACCAATTGGAGCGGGACGATCCGCGCGCCCGCGAGTACATCGCCCAATACCGCCGCGAGCATGTCGGTTATGCCGACATCACCGATGTGGTCGATCATATCGAGCATGTCATTCAAATCGCGGGTATCGATTCCGTGGGGCTGGGTTCGGATTACGATGGCGTGGGCGACTCACTGCCCACCGGCCTCAAGGATGTGTCCACCTATCCCAATCTGATCGAAGAATTGCTGAAAAAAGGCCATTCCGAGGCGGACATCGAAAAGATTTGTTCCGGCAATATTTTGCGTGTATGGAAGGAAGTGGAAAGAATCGCGGCCGAGCTACAGACTCCCTAATCCCCGGTTTTCGCATTGCGATCCCGCACGACCATGACCCGCATATCCAAAAAAGGGCTCCCAAAAGGAGCCCAGGTTGAAAACGAATTTTGAAGTGATCGATTACTGGTAGATGGTCTGTCCCTTCTTGGGCGCGGAACCGCCGGCGGGTTCGCAATAGGCGATTTTTTCCTTAACGGAGGTTACCTTGATCCTGCCGGTTTCGGTGAAGTCCGAATCCAGCAGTTCACCCGTGTCGGGGTCGCGGATTTCCTCCGCCTTGCCGATGCGGAACACCTGACCCACGGAAACGCCCTCGCGGGTGCCGCGATTGATGATGATCTTGCTGCCCGCGCTGATTACGGTGCCGCTCCAGGCAATTCCTCCCAACTGTTGGTTGAGGAATTCGGCGACCTGGGCGCAGGCCTCGTCCATCACCTTGCCGGCGGGCGTCTTTTTAAAACCGCCGACATCGCCGGAAAAGCCGCCTTTGGAAAGGCCCACGCTAAGGCCGCGGCTCTTCAACTTGGCCTCGAAATTTTTGGAGGCCGTCACCTGGCCCGTGGTGGTGTCCACCACGTACACCACGCCAGAGATCAGCGATTCGGACTTTTTGCCGCCCACGCGCACGCCCTTGAAACCGACGCCGCCGCCGCCTCCCTTGGTGCCCTCGTCAAAGGAGGTGATCGCGCCCTTGATGATCAGTTGCGCCGGGGTCATTTGCCCGGTTTGGGGCGCTTTTTTACCGCCCGCGGTTCGCCCGCTGGCCGCAAAATCCTGCTCGTCCATGGCCGCCGCGCGCATATCCTGCTCACCCAGCACGATAAAGTGGCCGGTCTGGTTCAGCTTATCAGTGAGAACGGCGCCCCAGGCATCGCCTAAATCCCAACGGCCATGCCAGCCAGCGCGGTTCTCGAATTTATAAACCTGAATGGTGTACCTGAGGCCCTGGGCATAGAGCATGCCTCCACCCAGTAGCATCAATGGCAGCAAACCAATTTTTTTAGTCATAGCTCTCTCCAATTTCCAATTTCGGCATCCATAGCTCGCGCTACCCGGTAATCGTTGGCCCCTTCGCCTTATACTCGGACAAATTCCCTACCGATTACCCATATCACGTCATTGATACCCGTTTTTGAATCATGCGGCCATCCATTTTCGCCGACAAAATGATCTATTCCATCCAATATAAACCAGGGTGAAAGGGATAACAAGTAGAGACTCGAAAGCGCCAATTTTGGCATAGTCCCCGAACGACGCACCCAAATCCCCCGCCTCATGGCCGTCGGGGAATCCCCACATCACCCTCGCATGGCAGGATGCGGAAGGGGCCTAGCCGGTCAAGGTGAACCGAGAAGGGCTTGCCGGCATCCCGCTGCAACAAGCAATAAGCTCCAAGTTGAGTTTGCTAAGCCCTGGCTTGCCGCTAGGTTCTTGTCTTTTGCAATTGCCGCCCTGGCGTTCCGAAAACTTGTCGCGAGAGTAAAGGTATTGACCACCAAGGAGGCTAGTACTGTTCGGGAAATTTGGCGCGGGCGCTGCCAAAGAAGGCTCGCAGCGTTTCCAGATCACGCTCCATGTCGCCGGTCGGCCGAAACAGCGGACCGAGGACCAGTTCCTTTTTCCCGTAATCGATGGCCACGGGGAAGATGGGTACATTGGCGCCCAGGGCTATGCGGTAAAAACCCGATTTCCAACGGTCCACCTTTTTGCGGGTGCCCTCCGGCGAAAGGGCCAAGATCAGTTGTTCCTTTCCCCGCATGGTCTCGATCAATTCCTTTACCACGCCACCGGCTTCCGCGCGTTGAACCGGAATTCCGCCCCAGAATCGCAAAAGCGGGCCGAGTGGCGTGCTGAACAGGGTGTGCTTGCCGAGCCAGGAGACACGCAAACCAACGGCAAAGACACAGATGATGCCAATGACAAAATCCCAGTTGGAGGTATGGGGCGCGGCGATTGCCACGCATTTCCCCACATTGGGAAAATCGCCAACCACACGCCAACGGGAGAGCCGCAACAGATTCAGGCCACACCATCTGGAGAAAGGGCCTCCGCGGCGCGGAACGAGTTCTCCAAGCTCCGGCAACCGCATGTAACCTCCTTTAGGTCTGCTAGCTTCCAGCGAACCCCTCGTGTCATGATTTTCGCGATCAGGCTAGCACATTGCGTTTAGGAAAAGAACCCGCCTCGCGGTCGCCGCCGCCGGGACGCCTGGCCCATGCGCGGCAATTCCGGGGATTCGCCACGAGAACCAATTGGGAAATGGGGCTTTGTGGTGAATGGCCGCTGTGGTAAAAATGGATCGACCAGGCCACGCGCGCGAAACGTCCTAATCACGAGAGTCCATTTGCAAGGGTTTGTCATATGGATGTGAAATTTCTGCTTAACATGTTGGTAGAGCGCCATATCATCTCTTCCGAGGAGTCGGCGAGGCTTCTGAAGGAAGAGGGCCGCGTCCGCAGGACTACCTTCCGCTCCAATCGCGAGGAGTACGCGGGCCCCTTCGCCAACGCCAATCATATCCATCCCATCGACGTGGTCTTGAATTTTCCCATCTTTAAGGAAAGCGAGGACCGCCAACTCAGCGAGGATCTACTCGCCCAGTACATCGCCGAGAAAAAACAAATTCCCTTCCGTCACCTCGACCCCCTGAAAGTCAATCCGGAAATCCTCTCCAAATACATTTCCAGACCTTTTGCCCGCAAATACCTGGTCATTCCGCTGGAGGAGGAGGACGAGAACACCCTGGTGTGCGCGATGGTCGATCCTTTCGACCTCGAGCTCATGTTCAATCTCAAGCGCAATACGGGTAAGGACATCAAGGCCGTGGTTGCGCCGAAAAAGGAAATCGTCCGCATCCTCACCGAGTTCTACGGTTTTCGCCGCTCGGTTCAGAAGGCCGAGAAAGACCTCTCGCCCATTCTCAACCTGGGCAACCTGGAACAGCTCGTCAAGTTCAAGAGCGAAAGGGAGCTCGAGGCCTCCGACTCCCATGTCATCAAGGCCGTGGAATACCTGCTCCTGTATGCCTACGATCAGGGCGCGAGCGACATTCATATCGAGCCCAAACGGGATGTCAGCCTCATCCGCTTCCGTATCGACGGCGTGCTGCACGATATTCAGTCCATGTCGCCCAAGGTTCATGCCGCGGTGCTCTCCCGCATCAAATTATTGGGCAGAATGGATATCACCGAACGGCGCAAGGCGCAGGCCGGCCGCATCAAAACCAAGTTGAAGGAAAAGGAAATTGAGCTTCGTTGCTCGATTCTGCCCGTCGCCTTCGGCGAAAAGCTGGTCATCCGCATCTTCGACCCCGAGGTGGTGATGAAGGATTTGCTGGACCTGGGCTTTCGCGGTAAGGAAAAGGACATCTACTCACGCATGATCCGGGAGCCGCATGGCATGATCCTGGTCACCGGACCCACGGGCTCGGGCAAGACCACCACCCTCTATTCCTCCCTCAAGCAGATCGCCACCAGCGAGGTCAATATCACCACCATCGAGGACCCCATT
>JBGTRP010000601.1:0-4969 GCA_041940685.1 Acanthopleuribacteraceae bacterium | reverse complement strand
GAAACATGTGATGCGCCCAAACGACAAAGGACATGAAACCCAGAAACAGCACGGAGTAGACCAGGCCCTTGTAGCCGAACAGCGGCTTGCGCGTGTTGTTGGCCACGATCTCGGCCACGATGCCCAAGGCCGGCAAGATCAGGACGTACACCTCGGGATGCGCCAAGAACCAGAAGAGATGTTGCCACAATAGCGGGCTTCCGCCGCCGGCGATGTCCAACGCCTGGCCATCGACCACCAGACCCGACGGCAGGAAGAAGCTGGTTCCGGCGAGGCGGTCCATCAGTTGCAAGACCGCGGCGCCCTCCAAGGGCGGGAAAGCCAGCAACAACAAGAAGGCCGTCACCAACTGGGCCCAGACGAAAAAGGGCAGCTTGAAGAAGCTCAGGCCCTCGGCCCGCAAATGGATGGTGGTGACGATAAAATTAACCGAACCCAAAAGGGATGAGGTGATCAGGAACACCATGGCGAACAGCCACAGGGTTTGGCCCGTGGTGGCGATATCGGCGAGCGGAGGGTAGGCGGTCCAGCCGGAGTTGGCCGCGCCGCCTGGCGCCAAAAAGCTGAGCAACATAATCACGCCGCCCACGAAGAAGCTCCAATAGCTGGCCGCGTTCAGCTTGGGAAAGGCCATGTCCGGCGCACCGATTTGCAAAGGCAGGACGTAGTTGCCAAAGGCGCCCACGGCAAGGGGTACAATCCCCAAAAAGACCATGATCGTGCCATGCATGGCGCCCAAGGAGTTGTAGAACTCGGGCAGCATGACCCCGTTGGGCATGGTGGAGTCGCTGAAGAGCTTGCCGATGATCGGCAGCGCCTTGCCAGGATAGGCGAGCTGCCAGCGCATCAACATCACCAGACAAAAGCCGAAAAACAGGAAGAACATGGCCGTCAGGGCGTATTGAATGCCAATGACCTTGTGGTCCACTGAAAAAATGTATTTGCGCCAAAACGGCAGCTCATGATGGTCGTCGTGGTGGGTGTCGCTCATGGTCAACCTCAAACTCGAAATCGCTGATTCAGTTGTCTTCGGGGGAATGAAGAATTTACTTTTACAAGGAAAAAGCTTATGCCTCTCGGCCGTTCACGATTGTCAGGCCAAAAAGCCAATTTGGGTTTCGCGCGAAAGCGCCTGCAAAACGTCAGACATGGGAGCGGGCCAAAAGGTCCCGCCCCCCGTTGGCATCCGAGGTCATCGACCTCGATGCCGCCGCTTTCATCCGGGCGCCAACGCGTTTACCCACTCGTTAGGGCCGGGAGAAGGTGATATCCACGGACTGTTTGTCAGCGGCGGAACCGATGGTCACCTTTGCGGTCCGAGTGCCGGCCCTTTCATGCCATGCCTCGATTTCATAGGTGCCGGGCTCCAGGCCCTTGATGGTGAACTTGCCGTCCAAGTCGGTCACGTCGAAGAAAGGATGATCCATCACACCGATAAAGCCCTTCATCCAGGGGTGTACATTGCACTTGAGGGTGATCATGTGTTCGGGACGCGAAAACGTCTTGACGGCCTCGGTGGTGCCCTTGGGCATCCCCAGATTGAAGGCGCGATTTTCTTTGGCCTGTACGTTGACATTGTGCAGGATGCCGTCGGAATTGAGGATCCTGACATCCTGATCGACCATCACGCCCATGACATGGGGCACGTAAATACAGCCTTTTTGATCGAGTATCGCGGCTTCCTTGGGCGGATCGTACTTTTTGTCGGGCAGCCCACTAATAACGCGAACAAAAATGTGCGCGAGCTCGTTGTTCTCGCCCAATACCAATACTTCCGAGAGCGCAGGATCGGAATCTTCATGCTGAGCCATGCAAGCGGGATCGGCATCCATTTTCAAGGGTTTCATTTTGGGGGCGGGGCCTTCCCATTTCACCGTACCGGTGATTTCGCCGGCCCATGCTTGCGTCAGCACGAGGCTCAGCAAAGCCAAGCTAAGGAATTTGATCGGCATTTTCATGGTGTTACCTCCTAATCGAAATGCATGAGGGGAGCAAAACCGCCGGCTCATGAAGGGCAAACCCAAAAATAAAAGCGCGTCGCTTTCCAATTTGGTTAGGTTCATTGGGTCCTCTTCCTCTTCGGGTTCCGGCTCTTTTCGCGTGGGTTCCGCTTCATGCAAAGCGATCGATCGAATAGAATTGGCTCATAGTATAGCAATAAGGAAATCTTTCTGAAAATAATAAATATGAGTGGGTGGATTCTGCTCATCGGCGCCGAAAAGCTGGACCGGGTTCGCCCGGTAGATCCACTGCTCGATGGGACCGCCCGGGTCCTCTCGGACATGGATCTCGTGAGCCCGCGGTTTGATGCACAGAAACATCTTCTTGCTGATGCCCACCTCGATGCGTCCCTCGATGATGGCCGCCCACTGCTCCTCGCTGAAATCAAAGCTTTCTTTCGGGTCCTCGCGAAAGGCGTAATCCGGCCCGAAATCCGTGCGCAGGTAAAAGCGGCGAGGGTACTCCTCGAAAACCAAACGAAACTCCTGGCCGAGCAACACCCGCACCCGCTTGACGGTCAAACGCTTGCCGAAGGGCAAATTGAAACCGAGCGCCATGCCCCGGCCCACCCACAGCGGGTCGCCTTGGTTCAGGGGTTCGAAGGGGGTTTCACCCAGCGTGAGCAACCCGATGAGCATGAGCGCAATCATCACTGGGCCATGGCGGGTTCGGGATCGTCGCCGCCTTCTCCCCGCGATGGGGCGGCTTTTTTCCGTGCGGCGCGAATGGCCAACAATTGCAGCAACAGCACGACTACCACGGCAGCGGCGGTTTTGTAGTAGACCGCGGCATCCAGGGGCTGCTCCAGCATCAGCAGATACCAAGCGCTCAAACTACCCATGGCGTTTTCCTCGCCGTTATGCCCATCCCAGGCCCAAAAAACAATGGGAATGAACTGACCCATGGCCATTTGCACCTCGGCGCTCTGATCACTGGTCAAGCTCCGCTTGAGCAACAGTTGGTAGGTGCCGTTCTTGTAACGGATTTGACCGTCTAGAGCGGCGCCATCCGCGATGGCGGTGATGTTATCGCGTCCCTTGGCCACCTGATTGGCGAGGCTGGGCGGGCCGGCGAATTCCTGGTGGTACTTGGCCCAGGGATCGTCTTGTCCCGATTCGGAACCCACCGCAACAACAGCCTCGCTATTGGTCCAGCGCCACAAGTTGACGCCGCTTTTGGAATCGCCCATCAAGAAATAAGGCCGCTCATTACTCTTGGGAACCCCGGAGGGAAACTGAACCGCAAAACCATCGGCCAGGGTGGGGGCGCTGTCGTCCTCATCGGCAAAGAAATCGTCTTCCTCTTCCTCCTCCTCGACGGCCAAGCTAAAGGTGGGGTCATCCCAGGTGAGCAGCAGCGCAACCTCTTCCCCGTTGTGGAGCGCTTTGACATACAAATCATATACGGTGGGGTTGGTGTTGACCGGCTCCCAAATAATTTGCGCGGTCATGGGGAAATAGGCTTCCTTTGCGCCATCCCATGCCGGGTCATCGAGGGTGGCGGGCAGTTCGCCCTCGATCATGGGCGCGATGACCCGCGGGTCGGGCTGGGGCTCTTCCGCCGGGGAGAGTCCGTGAACGTAGGTAGCCAACGCCCAACGTTCCTCATCAGTGAGAGAATCCTGGTAGGTGGGCATGGGCGTTCCGGAAATACCGGTCGAGAAAGCACGGTAGATGTCCTCGACACGCGAACCACCGCGGAAACGCCACTTGGCCGTCAGGTTGGCGGATTTGATGGGCACGCCGTAATCGTCTTCCAGCGTGGGCGCGGAAGGACCATCCGCGCGACCATCCTTACCGTGACAATCGCCGCAGCCATTGGCAAGGTACAACTTTTTGCCTTGATCGACCAGTTCCGGGGTCGCCTTGGGCTTGGCGCCCATTTGGATTTCCTTGGGCGGCCAGAAACCGTCTTCCTTGTCCCGCTCCATGCGGTCTTGGTAAAAAACTTGAATGTATTCCACCACTTGTTTGATCTCGGTCTCGCCGATATGCGCGAAGCCCGGCATGCTGGTGCCGTAAATACCATCGCGAACCAACCGTTCCAGGTCGGAAGCCAGCGGCAGGTATTCGGAACCGGTGCTGCGGAATTTAAAAACGCCGGTGGTGAAATCTCTCGGCTTGGGCAACACATAGGGTTCCGCGTAGCCCCGGCCATCTCCGGCATCACCATGGCATTGGGTACAGTACTTGTCGTATACGGCTTTTCCGGGATGGGAATCCTGAGCGAAAGCCACAAGCCCTAAAAACACCATCCAAACAACGGGCGTCGTTTTCATCAGTGGCCTCCTTCATGGGGCTCGTGCTGGCCGCCCTGTTCGCGGGGCTCCTTGCCCACCGCGTCGTAGAGGTACATGATCACCGACCAGATCTCATCCGCGGTCAGGCGGTCCTCCCAGGCTGGCATGGCCGAATTCCAGGGCGTGGCCTCACGCGGCAGACCCGGTCCACCCTTGGCGATGCGCCAAAACACGTAAGATTCGGTCAAGATCGCCAAAGTTTGCTCACCGGTGAACTTCGCCGGCGCGGGCACAAAACCCTTGGCGAAATGACCCTCACCCTCCCAGGTATCGCCATGGCAAAAAAAGCAGCGCTCGTAATACACCTGCTTGCCGGTTTCCATATGGGCGGCGAGATTGGCCTCATCTTCCCGCAGGGGGTTGGTCAAAGTCGTCAAATCGTAGGTCTCGCCCCGGAATGTGATCGTCTCGGGGTTGGCCGGGTGAACCGTACGGAAGGGCGGCGGCGCCGTGGTTTGGGGTTTCACCCGTTGATAGGTAGCGTAACCGGCATAGGCGGGAATCGCCAAGAACAGCAGGGTGCGCGCCAGGCGATAGCCCTTACCGGAACCGATAAGCGTATGGAAAATAGGTTCCTTGAAGGCGTTCCAACGATCCTCACCCGCGGACATATAGAGCAGCACCACGCCAAGCGTGATAAACATGTACTGGCTGATGAGCGTCGCGGGA
>JBGTRP010000600.1:0-4979 GCA_041940685.1 Acanthopleuribacteraceae bacterium | reverse complement strand
GCGATTGAAAAATTGAAGACCGAACCCGGGCGCCTCTCCCGGGCGGCGGGATAAAACGAGCGGGGCGTTTCGCATTCCCGAGACCGGTTCGAGGAGACCTGACGCCCCTCTTTGGGCTCTTGAATCTCGCCTCGCGGGCGGCCCGTGAGGGCGCTTCGCCAAACCCCGCCCTCCGCCGGGCATCCCGCTAGCATAGCAAAGTTCGATCGCAAACCTGAAATCTTAATTCGATTGGGATTTCCAGCGGCCAAGACGCCGCGCCGCGGAGCGGGTCCGGCCGGCATCGCGCCGGTGGCCCGGCCCGATAGGGTCTGTTTTTTTCAACCGCAAAATGTTAAGAATAGACATTCTTGGCGGTCGAGGCAAAAGAGGTGGACGCCATCGCGGCAACAAATACGGATTTTTCGCTGACCGTGCTGGGCAGCGGCAGCTCGGGCAATTGCAGCCTGGTTTCCAGCGGCGAGACGCATATTCTGATCGATGCGGGTTTTTCCGCCAAAGAGATCGGCAAGCGCATGACATCGGCAGGCTACCGGCTGGAGCAACTGAGCGCGGTCCTGGTGACCCATGAGCATGCCGATCACGTGCAGTCGGTGCATACCCTGAGCCACCGCTTGAAAATCCCGATCTTCGCTACGCAGGGCACCTTCGCGGCCGCGATCCAGGGCAAGCGATTTTTCGACTGGCAGGAGATTCTTCCGGGGCGCGGGTTCGACATCGGTCCGCTGGCCATCCACCCGGTCACCCTGCCCCATGATGCCGCGGACCCGGTTGGTTTCCGCATCGAATGCGGTGGCCGAACCCTGGGGCATATCACCGATTTCGGCTACACCAGCGGCCTGGTGAAGGAGAGCCTCAAGGGTTGCGACAGCCTGCTGATCGAGGCCAATCACGATTTGGAGATGCTCAAGGACGGGCCCTATCCCTGGTCGTTAAAGCAACGCATCGCCAGCCGGTTGGGGCATCTCTCCAACGAGGCCATGCTGGAAATGCTGCCGGAAATCCTGCACGAGGGGGTGGGCAACATGATTTTGGCGCATATGAGCGCCACCAACAACGACCGCCGCCTGCTGACGCTTCAAATCAAGCGGGTGCTGCGGCGCATCGGCTTACCGGCCTTGCCCTTCACCATCGCCAAACAAGAGGAACCCCTCGCCACGGTGCGCGTATGAGCAAGGAGCCGCCCGGCGGGAAACCCAACTACGGCAGCGCCATCCGCATGGCGCAAATCACCCACTGGCTGCACCGCCATCCCTTCGGCCTGCTGCTCTCGGAGTTACGCCAGCGTCTGGGCATTTCCGACCGCACCCTGGCCCGGTATGTCAACACCCTGCGCGACACCTTTTTCGACGAGCAGGGCGATCCCGCGGTGGAGGTGGTCAAATCCGGCGGCCAGGGCCGCTTGCGGTTCACCCGCAAACGGGTGCAGATGGAGGGCACCGCCTACGAGCTGATGAGCCTGTACATGGCGCTCGACCTGATGGCCTTCTTGGACGGCACCTTTTTTCACGAGGGCGCGCAAGAGGTCTTGGACCGGCTGCAGAAGAATCTGCTGCGCGATCACGGCAACGAGGCCGCCCTGATCCTCAAGGACTTTCACAAAAAGTTCTTTCACTGGACCGAGGCGCCCAAGGACTATAGCGCCCACAACGAGATTCTCACCTCGCTGGTGCGCTCGCTGGTGCTGCAGAAATACCTCGAAATGGAATACCAATCCCCGGGCAAGGAGGCCAAACGGCATGTGGTCGCCCCGCTCAGTCTGCTGATGTACAAGCGCGCGCTTTACCTGGTGGGCCGAAAGAAACGCGATTCATCCTCATCCGAACCGGAACGCGAGCTGACCTTTGCCGTGGAGCGCATCCGCTCGGTCCAACTTCTGACCGACAGCTTCTTTTATCCCCAGGACTACCAGCCGGAGCATCGCTTCCGCAACAGCTTCGGGCTGGTGCGCGAAACCAGTCCGGAACCCGTCCGCCTGTGGTTCCACCCACGAGTGGCCCAGAACGTGTCCAGCCGGCGCTGGCATCCCTCCCAGGAAACGACCCATCTGGAATCCGGGGGAGTGGAGCTCGCCTTTATGCTGGAGATCGGCGTGGAGCTGCTGGGCTGGATCATGAGCTACGGCCCCTTTGTCAAGGTGCTGGAGCCGGAAGGGCTGCGGAAACAGGTGGCCGAGCGTTTACGCGAGGCCTTGAGTTATTATGAGACTACCGAGCAATGAAGGAATTTCGGGTTCGAGGGTTTCGCATTTGATCGCCCTTGCCGCGGGTTGGGCGGGTGACTGAAAGGGGCCTTGGTAACCCGCTCGCGGGATCTTCTTTTCCGGTCCAAACAACCCCTAACCCTTGCTTTTGCCCGAAAAGCTCTTTTATAATCCCATAAAAAGATGCGGATAATCCCATGGATGAACCAAAATATATCCAGCTTCAGGGCTCGACGGATGTAGGCTGCATTCGCTCCGGCAATGAGGACTGCTATGTCATCCAGGTGATGAGCCAGGAGCAGGAGGCGCTCAATCCCACCCGCGTCTTTGAGATCCGCGAGGAGGGCGATCTTTTCGCCGCTGTTTCCGATGGGATGGGCGGCGCGGCCGCGGGAGAGGTGGCCAGTCAAACCGCCCTGGACACCCTTAACCATTACCTGCTGGAACGCCATCATGATCTTGAAAAGGCCAATCCCGCGCAAACCGTTCAAATCTTTGAGCGGGGCCTGCAACTGGCAAACAAGGCCATCCTGGAGAAGGCGCAGCAGACCCAGAACCGGCGCGGCATGGGCGCCACCATTACCGCGCTTTACCTCAAGAAAGATATTATGTTCATCTTCCAGATCGGCGATTCGCGCGCCTATGTGTTGCGCGACGGCAAGCTGGTGCGGGTTACCCGTGACCAAAGCTTCGTGGGGCACCTGGTCGAGATGGGCACCATTACAGAGGATCAGGCCATGCGCCATCCGCAACGCAATGTGATCCTTCAAGCATTGGGCACCCAAGAGAACCTCAAGATCGATGTTTCCTACCTACCTCTTTGCAAGGGTGATCTGGTGCTGCTGTGTTCCGACGGGTTGTACTCCGAAATTAACCCCGATCAGTTGAAGCGTCGGGTGCGGGATCTGGCCAGCGGCGATTTCGGCAACCTGGCCGAAGGGCTGATCGAGGACGCCAAAAAAGCCGGCGGCCGGGATAACATCACCGTGATTGGGATTAAGGTTAAAGACGGGATGCCGCCCAGCGAACCGGGTGAAACGCCCCGCTACCTGCCCTTCCCTCAAATGGAAAAAGACAATCCCTTGGAAAACGCCCAGTCCATATTTCAATAGCAGCCGTCCCGTAGTAGAATGGCCCCAATTTCGGAGCCCTGAGGGTCGCGGCTTGGTTCGTTGCATTGGCTGTGGAGGACCCCTTCCGGAATAAGATTGGTTTTTGCGCCTTGTGACGGGCGGAAGGGGAGACAATGGCGCACACGGGAGTGCTGCTCATCAATTTGGGTACGCCCGACGAACCCGAGGTCTCCTCGGTTCGCCGCTACCTGCGTCAGTTCCTCTCCGATCCCCGCGTGTTGGATATTCCCGCCCTCGGCCGCGCCCTGCTGCTCAACCTGGCGATCCTACCCTTTCGACCGAAACGGTCCGCGCGGGCCTACCAATCCATTTGGACGGAAAAGGGCTCGCCCCTGTTGGTCTATACCCAGGCGCTGTGCCGTGCGGTCCAGGCGGCCATGGGCGATACGGTCTCCGTTCGCTTCGCCATGCGGTACCAGAACCCCTCGCTGGAACAGGAACTTAACCGGTTCCGCGAGGAAGGCGTCGAACGCCTGATCGTGTTGCCACTTTATGGGCAATACGCCTCATCCTCCACCGGTAGCTGTTTGGAAGAGGTGTACCGCATCTGCGGTTCGTTCTGGAATGTGCCCGCCCTCTCGGTAATTCCACCCTTCTACAACCATCCTCGCTTTTTGGAGAGCTTGGAGCGGGTTTCGCGCGAGTCCCTGGGAGATTTGGGTCAATATGATTTTTTCCTGTTCAGCTTCCACGGGCTGCCGGAACGGCATGTGCTCAAAAGCGAATTGCCTCCCGGGAACCATTGTCTTCAGAGCGCGGACTGTTGCGAGGTAATCGGGGCGGCCAACCGCTACTGTTACCGGGCGCAATGCGTTTCGGTGGCGCGGAACCTCGCCAGCCGGCTGGGGTTGAGCCGGGAACAATACGAGATCGGCTTCCAGAGCCGGTTGGGCCGCACGCCTTGGATCCGGCCCTATACCGACGAGTTGTTGGTTGAACTGGCCGAGAAGGGCGTGCAACGCCTGGCGGTTCTGATTCCCTCCTTTACCGCGGACTGTTTGGAAACCCTGGAGGAAATCGCGATTCGCGGCAAGGAGAGCTTCTTGGAGGCGGGCGGAAAAGATCTGCGCATGGTTCCCGCCCTCAACGACCATCCCGCCTGGGTCGATGGTGTGGTCGCCATGATCCGCGAACATCTGCCGGAGGGGTAGGGTTTCCAAAGGGAATTCCCCAGGCAAAGGCGAGGACAGGCATGCCGTCCCGGCTGCCGGGTTATAATATTGTCCGCCGCGGAAGTTTTTAGGGAAGGTACGTGAATGAACAGCGTGAAGCACAGCATCGAGCACAAGTTGACCCATGAGCTCAAGCCATTGCACCTGGAGGTGGTTAACGAAAGCCATCGGCACAACGTGCCCGAGGGCGCGGAGTCCCATTTCAAGGTGTTGATGGTGGCGGAGGCCTTCGACGGTCTCAGGAGTGTTCTCCCACTCCAGGCGCGAGCTGCGGAAGTTCTCGTGTCCCATCGAGACGACGCGGGTTCCAGCGGCGTAGACGGGCGGGGGAAGGACGATGCCACGATCGGCAAGGGTCTTCTCGTGGCGCTCGATGCGGGCCTTCGCGATCTCGTCGACCGGCCGGCCCGCCTTGTCGGCCTGAACCTTCAAATTCTGACGCAAACGGTCGGTATCGAAAGGCCCCGGCAG
>JBGTRP010000599.1:0-4996 GCA_041940685.1 Acanthopleuribacteraceae bacterium | reverse complement strand
AAGAATCTCGGCATCCAGCGACGCGGCGATTACCACAAGCTTATTCATGGGTTCTTCATTCGCCAGTCCTGGCCAGGCTCCCATCAACAGCCGCTCGGCGCCATGTGTATCCCCTTCACGCACAAGAGCCGCCGCCAAGGAGATGCTCATCTCCAGGGTGAGGCCGCTTTCAACGCCATAAAGGCGTTCGCTTAGAGTTTGCGCTTCCCTCAGGAACGCCACCGCCTGACGGTAACGGCCCTGATAAAAAGCGGCCTGTCCCGCGAAGTAAAAGGCCAATGGCGCATTGGGATGCCGCATATTGGTTTGGCGATAGTTCTCGATGCTGTTTTCAGCCTGCTTCTGCGCCTCCTCGAATTGTTCCATTCGGTAGAGCATTTTTGCATAAAGGGTGTAGCCTTGGGCCAGGCCTTCGCTGAATTCAGCAAGTTTTAAATTTCCCGCGATGGCGGCCTGAATTTGCTGGATCGCCTCCTGCCATTGTTCTAAATCCGTGTGGATTTGGGCGGCCATGGTTCGGGTCTGGAGGGTCAAGGGATGGTCGGCGCCTTTTTTGGCCTCCCGTATGGCCAGGGCCTTGTGGCTGAACGCCAGAGCTCCCTTCAAATCGGTTTCCATGAAGTGTAGCTCGGAAAGGGTTTGGTATATGTTCGCGGTTCTTATATGCTGTTCCCCCAAAAACAGGCGATGGATGTTTTCAGCTTGAACGAGTTGGTCGCGGGCGGATTTCAATTGGCCGGTGACAAGATACACGTGGCCCAGCATGATCCGCGCTTCCGCGCTGTAAAAGTTCTGCTCTCCCCAAAACCGTTGGCTAATCGCGAGCGATTTTTGAAAATAGCGTTCGGCATTCTCAAAGTCGCCCTGAGAAAAATGGTTGTGGGCGATGAATTTGTAAATCTCTCCGGTGATGGGGTGGGTGTCCGGCCAGGTTTTATGGGCTAGTTCCAGCGCCTCGGCCGCGGTGTCCAACGATTCCTGATGCCGTCCCGCGTTGAGCAACCTTTGCGTCCACAGAATTTCAATTTCCAACCCCATCTTGGTGGTCGACTCTCCCGGATTACCCGCCACCAGTCGGCGGGCGGCTTGGATATGCGGGTCAACCGCCGAAAAATCGGCATCCTCGATGAGGGTGCGGGCCATCAGGTAGTGGATGCGCGCCCGCCATGGAGCGGGGTCATCGGTTTCTACATCTTGCAGGAGGTCGTGTAAGACTCGCTTACACGCTTCCATATCTCCGCGCCAATAATAGATGTCTGCCTGAATCACGCGGGTGTTCCGAACCTCTCTCAACGCTGCCGGTAAATTGGAGGCCGCTATCGATGCTTCCCGATGCAGTGTTTCGGCCTCATCCAAAAAACCCAGGGTGGCATAAGCTCCTGTAATGGTGTTCAGAATGGCGAGACGCGTTTCCGGCTGGCCCGTCATGCTGGTTCGGGCCAATTCCTTGCCTCGCTTCAGAATTTCACTTACGGGAAGGTCTCTCGCCGCGCTCTCTCCGGGATCCGCTTGTTGGAACAGGTTGAGGATAAAGCCGAGAACGGCTTGCGATTTCTCGTACTCCATCGATAGCTGGTTGCCGCGGCGCTCCAATTGTTGGCGTTGAAAGCCCATGGCCAGGGTAAAGGCAAGGAGCAGGATCAAGGCCGCCGCCGCCGCCGTGGACGACCATTTATGGCGCCGCAAAAACCGGCCGGCCACGTATAGGAAGGTCCGCGGCCGCGCCTGGATGGGATGCCCGTCTTTGAAGCGTTCCAAATCCTCGCGCAGGTCTTGAACCGTTCGGTAACGATCCATCGGATTCTTCTCCAGGGCCTTGAGGAGGATGGTGTTCAAATCGCCGGAGAGTTGATTTTTAAGGCGGTTGAGGGTCACTCCGCGAGCTTTGGCCAGGTGGGCCAGATCCTGCACGCGCTCCCCAAGTGGTGGAGCCGGCTTGGTTTGAATGGCTGACTGGAGTTCCTGAATGGATTGGAGCTTATCGCCCAGAGGATGGCTCCCGCGAAGTTGTTCGTAGAAGATGGTGCCCAAACTGAAGATGTCGCTCGCGGTTGTGATGGGCCCGCCGCTAATCTGCTCAGGTGAAGCGTAGCGTGGCGACATGGCGCGATGGCCCGTTGCCGTGAGATCCGGATTTTCCGCGTCAAGCAAACGCGCGATGCCGAAATCCAAGAGCTTGACGACTCCATCTTGAGTAACCAACACATTGGCGGGTTTCAAGTCGCGGTGAACGATTAAATGGCGATGCGCTTCTTCCACGGCGTGGCAAATGGGCAGAAAGAGATCGATACACGCCTCGACCGTCAACCCCTCCTCTTCCACAAACCGGTCAAGGTGACGACCGTTCACGTATTCCATGACCAGGTAGGGGAGCCCCTCTTCCGTGCTGCCTCCGTCCAGCAGCCGAGCGATATGGGGATGTTCTAATCCCGCCAGAATCTGACGTTCTGCCTGGAAGTGCGACATGGTTGCGGCTCGGGGCCGGCCCGGTAGAATCAACTTGATCGCCACCTCCTGCTCATAGGCGCCGTCATTGCGGATCGCCCGGAAGACGGTTCCCATGCCGCCCTCGCCAAGGCGTTCTTGCAGAAGGTAGGGGCCCACTTGGTTGGATAAGCTCGGAAATTGGGAATCGGGCAACCAGGCCTCGGCATCCGATTCCGAACGCAGCAGAGTCAGGAGCTTTTGCAGCAACTCCGGGTCATTCCCGCAGGCCCGCCGTGCGAAAGCGGCCCGTTCCGCGGCGGGCAGCCCTAGTGCGGACTCGAGGAGCGCATTTAAACGGCGATGTCCTTGGGTTTTCACAGCCTATCCTGGATGTGGGCGTACAGCCAAATTCGGGCGGCGGCCCATTTTCTCTGGATGGTTCGCTGCGTGACACCGACGAAATCGGCTATTTCCGGGGTGCTGAGGCCGGCAAATAGCCTTAGCTCCGCCACGCGATGCTGGTGCTCGTCGATGTGCTTGAGGCGTGTTAGCGCCCGATCCAGATCGATTAGATCGACATTTTGGAATTGGGGAAAGAGCTGGTCAGCCAGCGTCAGGGAAAATCGCCTGCCCGATTCCACGCGCCTGGACTTTTTGCGTGCGTGATCGACCAAAATCCGGCGCATAATCGATGCGGACACAGCAAAAAAATGGTTTCGATCCGACCATCGGATGTGGACGCCGTCGATCAATTTGAGGTAGAGCTCATTGATCAGAGCGGTCGGCTGTAAGGTGTGGTCCGCGCGTTCGCGCATAAATTGAATCCGGGCCAACTCACGCAACTGGCCGTTCAGTTGCGCCATTAAGTTTGACAGCGCCTCTTGATCACCCTGGCGCCATTTTCCCAGCAGATCGGTAATGGTAGCCAAATTCCTAAACCCTTCAGAAGAGGCATGTGCTCGAGGCCGCGAATGCATAGCGAAATTCACGTTATTGTAGCAAATCTCTCCAATCGAGGGCGCGTAGGTCTGGCTAAATTATAGGGAAACGTTAAGAATGAGAAAATCCTCACACTAATCCCTAAGTCAATTCATTTTCTTGGCTGGAACCCTGCTCAACACCTCAGGTCGGCAGGGGCGAGGGAAGTGTTTTGCCAACCACCTTGTTCCTGGGCCTTCCAATGGTTCTCTTGTAGCGAATACGGCATAGGCCCCTACGAGCAGGAACTCAACCTTTTCGTCTAAGAACGTGGACAACATGTCGAGGAAGTCTGGATTCAGGAATGTCTATTCCCTGAAACGCCCAAGCTTGAACGGTCAGCGGTCACATCATGAGCAAGCGCTCCTGAGACGTTGTTGCCTCTAAAAAGGGATCTTTTTCAACTTCGCCCTTCTTGACGATGCGGTGCGGGTAATCTCGGCGGTTCATCTGATATCTCAAACCCTTTTATCATGGGGGTTTTTAATTCCTCCATATAACCTTAATCCAGCGGGGTATGACGGGGCGCCCAGCCCAGCCGATCAAGGGAAACCGAAAAGGGATTACCGGCATCCCGCTGCACCAAGATAGTAATCGCAACGAATGGGAACCTAGACGACAGCGAAAAGCCTTACCGTCGTCTGCCGATCCACTCCACTCGGATAGAGGAAATGCGGTTCTCGCCGATGCGGTGGTTGGCCAGGCTGAGCACGTCGCTGTAGAGCACCTCGGATTGGCCCTTGTAGTCCGCGTGCTCGTAGACGATCACGCGCCAGCCATCGGGGATGCGCAGCGAACTGAGCACATCGTTGCCGAACTCGGTTCGTTTCAGATTGGCGATATCTTCATGCACCTCGAAGCCCTGGCCGCCGAAATTCGCGCCTCGGTAGAGCATGACGCTGCCGCGGTCCCCCGCCTGATCTCCGCTCGAGCGTGGCGATCGGGGGAAACGGGTGGCCACGCGTTCGATGCGTAACGAGGAAACCTGGTCGTCGCCCACCTCGCTGCGGCCCAGGTCCGCCTCATCCCGCGTCAACACCGTGGATCTCCCGTGGAAGTCCGCATGCTGGTAAAGGATCACGCGGAAACCCGGCGGCACGCGGATCGAGCTGAGTCTGTCGTTGCCGAACTCGGTTCGTTTCAGATTGGAGATATCCTCCTCCGTGATCATCTCTCGCCCGCCGAAACCCGTGTGCTCATAGAGGACAATCGACTGGTTGCGAACGGGCCGCACGGCCGGAGTCCCGTGAGCATGAATGCGAATGGAGGACAGATGGTCATTTCCCAAACGGGTTTCGCCCAGATCCGGGTGGGAACGGTCCAGTGTAAGCGACCGTCCGCCGAAGTCCCTGTGCTGGTATAGCGTTACCCGCATACCCTCGGGCACGTGAATCGAGCTCACGCGATCGTTGCCGATGGCATTGTCCACCAGGTTGGAGTCGTCCTGGTAGACCGGCTCGGAATTGCCCTGAAAATGTTCGTGCTCATAGAGGATCACGGCCCGCGTGGACGGTCCCGGTAACGGCAGATGGCGGCCTCCCTCTTCCCACTGAACCCGGGCGGAACTGACCCCGGAATAACCAATCACCGC
>JBGTRP010000598.1:0-4997 GCA_041940685.1 Acanthopleuribacteraceae bacterium | reverse complement strand
GGAACCCCCGCCGCCATTGGCCTCGCCGGTGCCCACGTAGATGACGGACTCGTCCGAGGCCGCGATGGCGATATCGCCGATGGAGGGATTGGGCAAATCCGCCAGCAGGGCCGTCCAACTCGACCCTCGATCCTCGGACTTGAACACCCCACCGGAGGCCGCGCCCACGTAGATGGCGCCGTCCGAGGTCAACTCCACATCGGTGAGCCGACCCCCGATATTGGTCGGGCCTACCAATTGCCAGGCCGGCCCTTTTTTGAAAGCGGCCCGCTGGCGCATCTCGCGCGCATCCTCGACCGCTTCCTCGTAAACCTTGTAGGGAATCTCAGCGAAGGGAAAAGCGCGCTGGCGGTAAAACCAATCATTGGGACGCGCTCGGTTGGGTGGTAATTCCGCGGGGGGCATTCCCTTCCTTGGCAACTGTCCGGTCGGTCCGCCCGGAAGTAAAAACAACAAAAAAGCGCATCCGGTAATCACGCCCAACTTTGATTTCAAGCCTGGCCTCCTCTCCCAAATCATGAAAAATCCTGGCCGATGGCCGCCTAAAGAAGCAAGAACGGTGCCCAGGGTTCGTGCGGGTGACGACCGCGCCGCCCTTATGACTGGTATGGTATGGCGCGAGAAAGCTCATGCAGGGCCAAACCGCAAAATATCCAATAAATTCAGGTGGCATCCACCCGCTGCGAGTGGACAAGGCAAATGCTTTAGGAAGCGCCGTCAAAAGTGGACAAATTCCCTTGGCTCGATCCCGGCGCGGTGAACCCATTCTATACGCCTATGGATGAGATTGCCCCGTCGACTTGGGAGGAATGAAATCCGGAACCCGCCACAGGCTGTAATCAGAGGTTTCCACAACGTTCGCCAGCATCAAGGCGCCATTGTCCAGGATTCGAAAAAATGGGAAATAAATTGCGGGCCTCATAATGGAAAACAGCGCGTAACTGGAAGGGTTAACAAATTTAGCGCTGAATTCTTCCGAGGCTTCTAGGCTCCGTCCCCTAATTTGGAAATATATAATACGTTGGACTCTTCCCGATTCTTTATCAATTTGATAAAGGGCGTTCCGACACATAACGAAAAGATGGGGACCGAAAGCTTGGAAATCGGAGAAATGAGGTAGCGGCGGCGGGTGCTTGGTAGGGTCAAACTTATTTAAATTGGCCTCGCACATGGCAATCTCGGGACCCGAAATCGAAAAGTTATTTCTGAGATTGAGCGAGGTAGTGAATGCCCTTATTTTTGGTTGGAATAAAAATAGTTGATAAACCCCGTCCGCATCGGCCGCCCAAGCCACCGATCCAGCCTTTGTGGGTCCCTGAATATCTTCCGTGGTCCACTCCGTAAACTTCGAAAAAACTGGCTCTTTTCCCTGCCATTGGACCTGGAGACCAATCCATTTTTTCGTTTTCTCCTGACGAGTCAGGAAAAGCTTGTCAGAAAAAAGACCCATGCAGTTGGAGGTATAGGAATGGGCCTGAGGGAAGGTCCGGCCCAGATTATGACTTTTTTCAAATGTGCCGTCACGAAAAAGGCTCAGATAATTCCCATGAAACACCCATAGAAATTCACCCTCGGCGGCTATCGAGGAGGGGCCCAAAAAACCAAACTCGCCAGGACCTTGTCCTCTGCCCCCAATATTGCGGACCCAATAACCGTCTACACTGAATTCCGTGATTCGCGGAGACTGACTGTCGCGCAAGAAAATAGAACTACCAACCGATGCGATTTGTGAGAGATTCGCGGGAAAGTGTCCCGCGCCCGCCTGTATGTCCCAGGGTTCAACTGTCAAGAATTCAGCGTCGGTCAGTCCAAGGCCACAGAGAAGAATGAAAACCTGAAACATGATCTAAAAAGCCCTGTCAAATGCAGGTAATGTCGAGAGGACAGGTTGCGATATCCGTATCGATTGGGACGGGTCCAATTAAGGTGGGGACCATGATTCTCAATTTCACGCCGTCTCCCATCAAAAAGTGCTCAACACTTGGATAGGCGCCGAGGGGACATTCCAGCGGGCCAGCGACAACTCGGCCTGGACAATTTTTGGGAGAGGCGGAGACTAGGTAATCCCCTCCCAAGATCAATCCTGTGACAAAAAAGACAAGCAAAAGAAAGTATTTTCTCATGGTAACCTGGAAAAATTTAACAATATCTACATTCTAAAAGAATTAATATCAATTGACAAGAAGCTAATTTTTCTCTGTGACCATACATCCACATTGCCATGACAATCTAATCGGGGTCTATCGGAGAATTAACCAATGCTCTCCTTGGTAAGTCAGCAAATCACATTGGGTAATCTCATGCCAATAATTTCTGATATCAAAGGGGATGCATGGGATCCCAGGCCAGGAAACCACATTTGCTCCATTTTAGATGGTCTTGCTGAATAGTTCCTGAAATGGGGGCAAACTTTTATGGCCGCTTGTACACCACCCCGTCCTTCATCACAAAGGCCATGTCTTGCAGGATCCGCACATCCTCCACGGGATTGCCCTTGACCGCGCAGATATCGGCTATTTTGCCGGTGCTCAGCGAGCCCAAATGATCCGCCTGATCCAATACCGCCGCGGCAACGAGGGTAGCCGATTGCAGGGTTGCCATGGGCGGCATGCCGGCTTCCACCATCAGTTCGAACTCCTGGGCGTTGTCGCCATGAGGAGAAACGCCGCAATCCGTGCCGAAGGCAATCTTAACGCCGGCCTTATAAGCCCGGCCCAGGGTCGCCAACATCTCGGGCCCGATGGCGGCCGCCTTGGGGCGCACCACCTCGGGCAACAAACCGGGCTTTTCCGCCATGCGGGCCACGGCCCGGCCCGCCATCAACGTGGGCACCAGATAGGTGCCGTGCTGTTTCATGAGTTCCATGCCTTCCTCGTCCAGAAATGTGCCGTGCTCGATGCTGCGCACACCCGCCCGAATCGCGCGCTTCATGCCCTCCGCGCCATGGGCATGCGCGGCCACGGCGAAGCCGTAATCCGAGGCGGTTTCCACGATTGCCCGCAACTCAGCCTCGCTAAACTGGGGGTTGAGACCGCTGGCCGCTTCACTGAGAACCCCGCCCGTGGCGGTGATTTTGATCAGGTCCGCGCCTTCCTTGTAGCGCTGCCGCACCGCCTTGCGCGCGTCGTCAACCCCATTGATCACGCCCTCTTTGGGTCCGGGATCCCCGCGCAGGGACTCCCTCAAGCCATTAGTGGGATCGGCATGGCCACCCGTGGTGGCCAGCGAGCCCCCGGCCGTGAAGATGCGCGGCCCGATCACCCAACCGTTTTTGATCGCCTTTCGCAAAGAAATGGTCAAATTATGGGAATCGCCCAGTTCCCGCACCGTGGTAAAGCCCGCCAGCAGCGTCTTTTCCGCGAAGCCCACC
This sequence comes from Acanthopleuribacteraceae bacterium, assembly GCA_041940685.1. Classification (GTDB taxonomy): domain Bacteria; phylum Acidobacteriota; class Holophagae; order Acanthopleuribacterales; family Acanthopleuribacteraceae; genus JBGTRP01. Next base: position 1,627 of record JBGTRP010000598.1, on the reverse strand, counting down.
ATGCGAAAGGCAAAGTCCGCCGGCTCCATGCGAAAGCCCTCGTTATAGCTTTGGGGCCCCAACTGGCCCGAGTGGTGGGTATGCAAATCGATCAAGCCGGGCAAAACCGTATAGTCCTTCAAATCCACCAGCGCATCGCCGTCATTGACGGCCTGAAAACCCTCCGCCACGGAAGCGATCCGCCCATTTTCCACCAGAATCGTAACGGGTCCGCGCACCTCTCCCCGCTCCACATCCAGCATGTGGCCGGCATGAATCGCGGTCCGCTGCGCGAACAGGCTCAATGCGGACAAAAATACCATCAGGCAAAATGCGGCAACACGCCCATGGTCCAAAGACAATTCCTTACACATGAATCGCTCCTTCGGGAAAATTTGGAGAAACATCGGCCCCATCCGTTTTCGATCTGGAATCACGACCCCATTCTAACCCAAATCATTTGGCGCGAAAGGTTTGTTCGGGATCTCGAAAGCTCTTAAATTCCAATGCGTGCCCACTGGGGTCGCGCAGGAACATGGTCGCCTGCTCCCCCACCTGGCCTTGAAAGCGCACCCGCGGCGGGATGATCCAAGACACCCGAGCCCGCTCCAGCCGCGCGGCCAGGAGGTGAAAATGGTCCCAACTCAAAATAGCGCCGAAATGGGGCACCGGCACCCGGTCGCCGTCCACGGGATTGGCGCCGGCATCGGCGGGCAGTTCCTCAACCGCAACCACCCGATGGGCGGTAATCTGATTGCCGAAGAAGTCGAAATCAATCCAGGTTTCGCTCTCACGACCCGTGGGACATTCCAGTAGGCCGGCGTAAAATTGCCGGGTCGCCTCAAGATCAGCCACCGGAAAAGCGAGGTGAAAAGGCGCCTGTTGCATGGTTTTCTCCATTGAAACCTCTATCATGTGGCTGTGAATTGGCTTATTGCCGACCGGTAATTGCCGCCGGTTCTCCCGATTTCAGTAACCCAAGGTTAACGCCCCGGGCCGACGCGGATCGGAGGCGCCGTAAAACAACCCGTCCCGCCACATGATGGTTTGGGTGCTGCCCATGGCGTCGCCCAACACGGGTGTGTGCCCTTTCTGCCGCAAAAGCTCAAGGGTATCGCCATTGAGGCTTTTTTCAACCCGCAATTCATCGGGAAACCATTGATGGTGGAAACGAGGGGCGTGGGTGGCCTCCGCCGGGTTCATGCCATGATCGATCACGTTCATGATGACCTGCAGCGTTGCCGTGATGATGGTTGCGCCTCCGGGACTGCCTGTCGCCAAAAATGGTTTGCCGTCCTTCAACACAATGGTGGGCGTCATGGAGCTCAGCATGCGCTTGCCCGGTTCAATCGCGTTTTTCTCTCCGCCGATCAGGCCGAAAGCGTCCGCGGCGCCCGGCTTGGCTGCAAAATCGTCCATTTCGTTGTTGAGGAGGATGCCGGTGCCGGCCGCCACTCGCTTGTTGCCGTAACTGAAATTTAAGGTAAAGGTATTGGCCACCACGTTGCCATCCTTGTCCATGACCGTAAAGTGGGTGGTATCTTGGCTTTCATCAGATCTGGAGGGGTCCCCCGGCAGCACCTCGCTACTGGGCTTCGCCTTTTCCAGGTCAATCTTTTTGCGCAAATCCACGGCGTATCCCTTGGAA
>JBGTRP010000597.1:0-5006 GCA_041940685.1 Acanthopleuribacteraceae bacterium | reverse complement strand
ACCACATCTTTCTCGACTAGATCGATTGACCAGTTCATATTCCTTGCGAACCCATGCCTAGGAATGACCGAGTTTGACAAATTGAGCTTATCCTCATGGAGTTTCCCGGCGAAAGGAAACAGGATGGGTATTCCACCTCTCACACTTGCGGCGGTATTTTTTAAAGTCTTCGGATTTATGCCTATGATTTCTTTAGAATTGACAAATAGCTCAGACACCAATCCCCCCCGGGACGGGACTAATCTTGCTAGGACATTGCCATTAGTCAATTCGACTGTTTTCATTTTTTAACCTTTTAGATTGCTCTCTCTACTCAATTTAATATCCTATCTTCGGATAAGTATTTTTCGCCCCAAATTTAGCCTTTTGAAATGAAATAGACCTCAGTCTGATTAATCAAAAAACTGCACCCAACTTCTGAAGATACAGAACCAGTAACATATATGCTTTCAATAAATCCATACGGATGAAATAAACTTGCCTGCAAGCAAAAATCTAGTTTTCTTATACCATACTCAAAAGGCAGTTCGTGGATTTTCTTGGAAAAACTAACGAGCCGGAACACATTCACATTGCCGCTTGTCAGGAGCCTTCCCAGACCAGAAGCCTAGACCCATTGCCGTTTGGTTTTGGGTACCTCCATGGCTCCATTCATTCCGCGGTTGTGAGGAAACCCAACGGCAGGAACCGTGTTTGGGAATTGTCTGGTCGCTCATTCTCCTTTTGACCTTTCCCCCTGGAACCCTCTATCCAATATCTGCAAGAGTTTGCGATAGAGCATCTCCCAAAAGTTTTTTTTCAGCACTGGAGAAAAGCAAAGCAGTTTAGTTTTCCACATTTGCAGGAGTCTGGTCGAGGCTAGCGCGGGAAACATCGACCGAGGTTGAGAAATAGTGGTCAATATCCTTTTGGATTTCTATTACCAGAGCGTAAGCCAAGCCTTCCGAAACTCCTCTGAAGAATAACCGCCAAAGGGGATCCTACTCACGATTCTGACTCTCAGCCTTATTTCAATCGGTGTTTAGGATCTCCAACAACTCCGCCACCGCGGCTTCCAGTTGCTGGTCGCGGCCCGCGGCGATTTGGGCCGGTTCGTTGGCGACCCGGATATCGGGCTCCAGTTGCAAATTCTCCAGAGCCTGACCCGCGTTGTTGCGCACGCCCATGTTGGGAATGCCGAACACCAGCGATCTGTCCTGCAGCCGCTCCCACCACACGAAGGTGCAGGTGCCGGCCACGGGCATGCCCACCACCTTGCCGATCTTGAGCTCTTGATAGGCGAAGGGAAAGCAGTGCGCATCGGAGTAATTGGCCTCGCCGGCAAGCACGATCGAGGGTTTGGTCCACTTGCGCGAGGGCTCGCCGCCAATCGCATCCTGGTTGGGCGGTTTGAAGTCCATATAGGTTTCACCGTCGAGGAAGGAGGACAACAGATCCACCAGGTCGCCGCCGCCATTGAAGCGCGTATCCACCACCAAACCTTCCTTGGTCACCTGCTTGCCGAGGACTTCCTCGATGGTGGTTCGAAAGCTCGCATCGCTCATGCTGCGCACATGGACATAACCCAGGCGGCCCCCGGAGAGCTTCTCGGTGAGATCGCGGCGCGTATCCACCCAGCGCCGGTAGAGGAGCCGACTCTCCGCACCGGGATTAATGGGCTTGACGGTTTCCTCCCAACGCCCGCCGCTCTTTTCGTCCAATAGGGAAAGCAAAACCTTCTCGCCCGCCTTGCGGTTGAGCATCGGGTAATAGTTGGCGTCGGCGGCGATCAGGTTGCCATCGATCTTTTCGATCACCGTGCCTGGCTCGATGCGGCTGCCTTCCTGAATCAACGGGCTGCCGGTCATGATCTCCAAGATTTTAAGGCCCTCGCCCTCGTGGTTTTCATCGTAAAAGACGCCCAGCGACGCGGTTTCATCGCCATTCTCAGCGGTATGGCGGTATCGAGCGCCGGTATGGGAGGCATTGAGCTCGCCCAACAGTTCGCTCAGCATTTCGGCGAAGTCGTAGTTGTTGTTGATATGGGGCAGGAAGCGGGCGTATTCGCGTTTGAGGAAATCCCAGTCAGCGCCATGGAGGTTTGGATCGTAGAACTTCTTTACAACCTGACGCCAAACATGTTCGAACAGATAGGCGCGTTCCGCCTCGGGGTCGAGTGCCATTTTTCCACTGAACCCGATCGGTTTGGCTTTGCCGGATTCGATTTCCACCTTGGACAACTTTCCATTGGACAATAGGAAAAGGTTCTTGCCCTCCTTATCCATCTCCAGGGCGCCGTTGCCCGCGCCCAGCTTGGCGAGCACCTTGGTCTCCTTGGTGCGCAGATCGGTAACCCACAGGTCGTTGCCCTTCTCGAACTGAGCCAGGTAAAGCAACTTGCCGCCGTCGGGCGTCACCGCGGCGCCCGCCAACCGCGCGGAATGGATGGAGAGCTTGTGTTTGCGGTCGCGCAACCCTTCCATCTCCAGCTTCACGGGTTTGAGCGCCTCTTTTTCCTTATCTTTCCCCTTCTTTTTCTTGCCATCCTTAGAACTCTTTTCAGCCTTCTCCTCTTTTTCCTTTTTCTCTTTCTCTTCCTTCTCTTCGCGTTCCTTGAGCAGTTCGTATTCCTCTTTGCTCAGCTTGAAACGGTCGAAGGCCTTCTGGTTGCTGAAGAAGGCGTACACATCCGCCTCGCTGGCGCCGCCATTGGCGTAACCGCGCAGCCCGTCACGGTCGGAATACCAGAGAATCATATCTCCGCCCATCATCCAGCGGGGCTGGTAGTCGAAAAAGCCGCTTTCCGTGAGGTTCACCACCTCGGACTTGCCATCCGCGGCGATGAGACCCACCTCGGAGAACCAGTACCCGGGTTGAAGGAACTCCACCAGGAACCACTTGCCATCGGGCGACCATTGGTAGTGTTGATCCCCATCCGCGTAGGAGTAGTTTTTGTCTCCAGGCAAAATGGTTCGGCTCTCCTTACGCTCCAGGTTGAGGACCTTGAGCGTGGTGCGCTCTTCCAGGTAGGCGACCTCCTTGCCGTCGGGCGAGTATGCGGGCTGAAAGGTTTCCGCATCGGAGACGAGCACGGGCTCCTCGTGCAGCAGAGTGGCGTCGAAGAAATAAGATTCTTCCTCGCGCGCGATCACCGTGCGGTAGAGGTCCCAGCTCTCATCGCGTTCGGAGGCGTACAACAAGGAGCGGCCATCCGGACTGAAGCTGACGGAACGCTCCTGTTGCGGGGTACGGGTCACCTGTTTGGTTTTTCCGCTTTCCACGGAAGCCGAGAACACCTCTCCCCGCACCACGAAAGCCAGTTCCTTGCCGTTGGGCGAGAGCGTCATCTCGGTAGCGCCGTCACGCAGCTTGACCACCTCCGCGACGGTGGCGCGTATATCCGTTAGAATTCGAATGTCCAGTTTGTAAGGGTCTCGCCCGGGGTTCAGGGTATAGATTTCGCCGTTGTAGGAAAAGCAGAGCGTGCCGTCATTGGCCCGGGTGAGGAATCGCACGGGATGATGCTCAAAAAAGGTGAGTTGGGTGGGATTTTCAGGCGCGTCTAGATCCATTTGATAGATATTCAGGGTTCCGGACGACTCCGAAAGGTAATAGACCCGCTTGCCGTCCTCGGAGAAAACGGGATCGCGGTCTTCGCCCTGGTAATCGGTGAGCTTGCGGTAAGACCCGTCCTCGGGCCGGAAGGTCCAAATATCGCGCGTCACCGAGGAAACATGGTGTTTCCGCCAAGAATTTTCATAACCCTTGCGATCCTCGTACAGGATGAGGCTGCCATCCTCGCTTACCACGGCCTCCTCTGCCGGAGTGGTCATCAACATTCGCGGCCTTCCTCCGTGTATGGAAATACTGTAGAGTTCGCCAAACCTGCCAGTGGGGAACTGGGCATGAGAGGCTCGGTCCAATCGCGATGATGAAAACAAAACCGCTTGATCATCCGCGCTGAACGCGGTCGGGAAATCATCGGAGGAGTGATGGGTCAACCGCACGGCGCGGCCGCCCTCCGCGGGCATCAGATACACGTCAAAATTGCCAGAACGGTCGGAGGCAAAGGCAATCCACTTGCCGTCATGGGACCACACGGGCCGAAAATCCTGACCTTCGTACAGGGTGAGCGGCATGGTGGTCTCGCCAAATGGGTCCGTCTTGTACAGGTCGCCCCGATAGCAAAAGACAATGGTTTTGCCATCCGGAGAAATGGCGGGATAGCGCAGCCAGAGCGCGGGATCGCCAGCAAGCGCCAGCCAAGGACACAGCAGTCCCAATAGAACCCAACATACACGCAACATGACGACCTCCTCAAGTCATCGCATCCGCCATCCTCTTTCGGGGCGGAGCAGAAATAGATACCATCCGAATATTTCTTCTTTCTACATACGAATCACGGCGTTGATCAGCTCACGCGACGCTTACCGAAATGAGCCGCGGTCACATTGATGCTGGCGCGCACTTCCTTACCCACGTCTGTTGCCTTGACGAAGGTCTTTTGTGAGGCCTCCCCGGACTCCTGACTCAGGCGAATGACCCGCGGGAAACGCGCCATGAGATGCTTGTGACTGCCGCTGGCCGTGTACACCAATTGGATGTTAATCGCGCGCGCCATGCTGAGCTGCATTTTGACGAAGGTCAGGCTGTTGGCCTCGCCGAAAGGGTTGTCCAGAAAGAGCATGCCATTGGAAAGCGTTCTCACCCGAGAGCGCGCCTCCTTGCCGCCGGCGCTCACGGCCCGCAACTGGACCATGGTGCAGTAGAGCAAAATGACCGTGGTGATTTTCTCACCGTCGCTCCAACCCTTGACATCCGTTATGGGGTGGTAGTCGGTTTTCAGGGCATATCCAGGTTTCATGATGGAGACGCGATAACCTTTGGCGCCCGCCAGCGCGTCAATGCCGCGCTTGATCAGGTCGATGCCGCGAATGGGTTTGCCCGATTCCACCGCCTCGCGCAACACTCGCTCGTATACGGGGTTGCGCTCCTCCAAGCGTTCGGGAACCTTGCCGGGAATTTCC
>JBGTRP010000596.1:0-5010 GCA_041940685.1 Acanthopleuribacteraceae bacterium | reverse complement strand
AAAACCCCCTGTGATTGAAATAAATGTTAAATTGATTTTAAATTTGATTAAAAACGCTGACAAGTAAAATTAATTGATTAAATATTTATTTATCATATTATCTAGAATGCAAGCATTACTTGGTGCTCTAGCAAATAAATTATCTTATTAGAATGTTGAGGGCGAATCGAAAGACCCTAGCGACGGACGTACATATCTGGACGACGAACTGAATGCAATGAGTGATAATGAGGACGAAGATGCAACACACAATGACGAGCAGCCGAAACGTGTACGAGATCGTCTAGCGACCATCAGAGTGCCGTATAAAGGTCCAGAGGGATCCATAATCTTCAGCTACCACTACAAATATGAGAGTGGGCGCGAGGGCGATTGGTTCCTGACCGGTTTTTCGCCCCGTGTGCAGAGCCTGACCCTCTACATTATGCCGGGCTTTTCCCAGTACGAGGGACTGATGGCCAGATTGGGCAAATACAAAACCGGCAAGTCCTGCCTCTACATCAAACGTCTCGGCGATGTGGATCTGGCCGTCCTTAAAGATCTGGTGCAAAAATCGGCGGATTATATCGACCAAAAGTACAATTCCTGAAGGGTCTCATTGCGCTGTTTTGCAAAACCTTTCCCATTTCTTGTGTCGATTCCGTCCTTCTTGAGGCTTGGAAGCTTTTGGGGAAGCCTTGACTTCTCGCGATAAAATTTTTATGTTAAAGGAAAATCGTGAAACATAAAGGCCCGCCATATGTTGTTGCTTCTGCTTACCCTTTGGCTGAGTCCGGGAAAGGGGACGGGGTCCGCCATGCCCCTGCCCGATTACGCGCTTTGGCGAACCTCGGCCGCGGCTACCCCCTATTGGGATTGGCGCGCCAATGGCGTCATCGATGTAATTGACCTGGTTTACTTCCGCGATGTTTGGTACGAGGACGTCACCGACGCCGCGGGCATTCTCAGCGGCCAGGGAACCCTTAACGATTTCTTTGCCACGGGTCAGGCCTGGGGCGACTGCAACAATGACGGTTTGCTGGATCTCTATCTCACCAACAGCATCGGAGATAACAAGCTGTATATGAACAACGGGAACGGCAGCTTTTCGCTTTCGCCCGTAAACGCCCAGGTGGCCCTTGGCCAAACCGCGAGTTCCGGCACGGTCTGGGTCGACTACGATAACGATGGTTGGCTGGACCTCTACGTGCTCAATGACGGTCCCAATACTTTGCTGCGCAACATGGCGGGCGCCGGGTTCGAGGATGTAACCGCGGTCTCGGGGACCGGCAACGACAAACGGGGCATGGCCTCCATGTGGGGCGACATCAACGGCGACAGTTATTTGGACCTCTACGTGGTGAACTGGGGTGAGCCCGGCCAAAAGGAAGATGGCCTCTACATGGCCAATGGCGACGGCACCTTCGCCGACCATAGCGGCACGCTGGGCGCCAGCGGCGCGGGTCCCGGTTGCACGGGGAGCTTTTTGGATTTCGACAACGATGGCGATCTGGACATTTACGTGGTCAATGACAAGCTCTACGGCAACATTCTCTACCGCAACGACGGACCGGGTTGCGGGTTCTGGTGTCTGACCGATGTGTCCACCCTGGCCGGCGCAAATACGCAGGTGTGGGGCATGGGACTGGCCGTGGGCGACTACGATGCGGATCTGGACCTGGATCTCTACTTCTCTCACGTGGGGCCCATGGTCCTGCTGCAAAGCCAAACCTCACAGGGTTCGCCCACCTACCTGTCCGCCGGCGCGGCCGCGGGCGTGGCCTTCGATACCGTGGGCTGGGGCGCGGTCTTTTTCGACTTCGACAATGACGGCTGGCTGGATCTTTACCTGGCCACCTCGGTCAACGACATCACCCAGGGCAACCGGATGTACCACAACCGGGGCGACGGCACCTTCGCGGACCGTTCATTGAAGAGCGGCGCCGCCAATCTGGGCCACACGCTGGGGGTGGCCTACGCGGATTACGACCAGGACGGCATGCTCGACTTGGTGATCGGCAACCGCGGCGAGCCCTATGTGCTCTACCGCAATAAAGGCAGGACCGGCGCGGACAACGACTGGCTGAATATCCGCCTGACGGGCTCGGGCCCGGTCAACCGCGATGCCGTGGGTGCGCGCGTTTACCTCACCCTGGACAATGGCCGCGTGCTCATGCAGGAAGTGAAATGCGGATCCTCGCTGGGATCAGGCAATGACATGGCGCTGCATTTCGGGCTCGGATCGGCCGCGGTCTCCCAGGCAACCGTCATTTGGCCCGATGGTACCTCCCGCGCCCTTGGCGCCATGACGCCCAACCATTTCATGAACCTGGCCTATCCCGATTTGATGACCGTCATGAAACGCTAACCCGGTGGAGGCCAGGGATCGAACGATCTGATCGTCATCAAAACCGATTGAGGATCAAGAGTGAATAGGCGGTTCGATCCATCGATCGTTCCGCGGCGATCTCGATGGTCGAACCCTCCGCGGGAGCCATGCTGAAGCCCATTGAATAGCGCCAATCCCCATCCTCCTTGGGGAAGCGGGAGCGGTAGGCTTCGCCCAGCTCATCGTGGATGAACGGCGAAAAATAAACCCCGCCGCTATGGGTACGGCCAATGCCCAAGCGCAGGAACGGCAAATACTTGCCGTCCCAAAAGGTATATTCAAACCCCGCGCGGAAAAGGGTTGAATCGTCGATCTGGAAATTTCCCGGCGGTTGCAAAAGAAGTTCGCCGAGTAGGTCGCGGGCAATCACGGGCAGGCTGTTGCCCAAGGTTTTAGAGCGGTTCAGGCGGTCGGCCTGGAACAGGAGCGTGATTTCCCAGGTCGGCTTGTAGGTAAGGCCGACGCCATGGGAGGGCGCAAGCCGATACTCCCCGCGACCCGCGGTTGCGGAAGTGGGTAAGGGTCCGGTCAGGTTTTTCTCCAAACCAAAGCGCGGGCCATCCCGCCAATGGGCGCTGAACCTCCAGGCTTGATTGAATTGAAGCGATAGCCCGGCATGAGCACTGTATTCCGTGTTGTTATCCACGGTTTGGGAAAGCACAATCTCATTGGAGAAGCGGTCCCGGGCCTGGTAATTCATCTCAAAACGGGTGATGCCCGCCCCCAAAGAAAGCCTTTCATTCACCAAATAGGCCATGGAGAAACCCAGGCCGGCGATGTCGAGGTTCGCCTCTGAATCCGGGACGGGTTGCCGTTCGGACGCGGCGCTCCTTTCCATATCGGCCAACTGCGCATAATAAAGACCGAAAGACCAGCCTTTGATGGGATAAACATATGCCGAAAACGGCGAGATCGTCGACCCTTCGCCGGTGTGGGCGCCGGCCACGGCAATGGAGGGACGGGCGAGTAGGCTCATCGCGGCGGGGTTGATGTAGGCCGAGGACGCGTCGTCGGCAAGCACCGGCGCCCTTGCAAAGGGCCCTGGATGGGCGATTTCAAGGATCGGCATCTCCTCAAAAACTCTGTCCGAAAAATCCACCAGGCAGCACTCGTCATTTTGCGCGAACAGGGGCGTGGCCGTCCAGCAGGTCAAGATCAGTGCGATCTTCGCGGAAAAACGATTGCGGCTCTTTCTGCTCAATGCGGCTCCTTGCCCTCCGCTCCCAAGGCGGATAAGCCCTCGGGGCTCCCGGTCTTCGCGAAACTCCCGCTTTCCTCCCATCCTTCCGGCGGCCAGGCGTATCCTTGCTCCTGGGCGAGTTGCGCCCATACGCGTTCATCATCCAGGGCGGTTTGGCCTGACGCGCTTTGCTCTAAAATTTCCAAAAAACGCCGGCACAATTCACGCGCGGATTGGGGAGAAATGGTTCTTAGGCTCAACTCGAAATTTTCGATTTGGGCATCCAACGGCCTATTCCCGGATGTCAATAACCGCCTTTCGTCATCGAGGAAACCACGCGCCTCATCGACACAGGAAAGGTCCCATCGCCTGAATATATCGCGGAAGAGTTGGATCAGCCGCGCGGGGTCGCCCCGATCACAGTGATAGGTAGCGGCCCAGATATAGAGCGTGGGCACATAGGTGACCCGCTCCCTCGATTTAAACTTCACGCGGCCGGTCTCCTCGGGACAGAGACGCCGCGCATTCTCCATAAGCGGAAGGCTGTCTTCCCATTCTCTAATGCCGAAAGCTTTGTAACCTTGCTTGAAATAATATTCGAAATTATCCGGGCCATTCGGCTTGGTTTTCAGGACACAGCCATGCTCTTGATGTCTTGCCAAACCGGACTTGGCTGGAGGCTCTTGTGCCAGCCCCATCCATCCAGCCCAAATCCCCAGAAATGTCAGGGAGAGCGTCTTTCCAACCATCAAATTCCTCTCCACCACCCATCACCTCTTGGTCCAGGACAACTATTCGTCGTACTCCACGCCTTCCAGGTTCACGGGACAATCGTTGCCTATCAGTGACTCTATCTGTATCCGGTTCAAGCCCTTGGCCCCGCGAAAGTTGGCGCCGCACAAGGTCGCCTTCTTAAAGACGGCGCCCTTCAGGAAGGCTCCACTGAAATCCGTTCCCCTTAGGTCGGCGCCTTCGAAATTGGCGCCCTCCAGATGAGCTCCGGTGAAATTAGCGCTTTTGAGATTGCTGTAGGAAAATGAGCCACCCTCGGCTGGATTACCATTAAAAGTGACCTCGACGAATTTAGCTTGAGATAGATTGGCCTTATTGAAATTTACCTTGTTCAGCTCGGTTCCGTTAAAGTTCGCCTCTTGCAAATCAGCAATTTTAAATAGGGCTCCCTCCAGCCTTGCCCGTTGAAAATCGGCGCCCCTGAGGGTCGCACCCTCGAAATTGGTCCTTTCGCAGATTGCTTCAACGAAAGCGGCCATGCTGAAATTTGCTCTCATGGCCTCGGCGTTGGTAAAGTCGGCCTCATCGAGGTATGCCTGGATAAATTTGGCCCCATCCAACCTTGCGCCCTTGAATTGAGACTCGACCAGATAACCGTATGAGAAATCCGCCTTTTCAAAATCCGCGTACTCGAATTTGGCCTCGTTGCCTCGGATATAGCGAAAATCTC
>JBGTRP010000595.1:0-5038 GCA_041940685.1 Acanthopleuribacteraceae bacterium | reverse complement strand
GCTTGCGAGCTTCTTCTCCAACATGGTCAGCACGTTCGTGCAGTTTCATCCGCTGGGGGTCGTGCTCCTGGCCATGCTCGGCATCGGCGTGGCGGACCACACCGGCTTCATTCGGGCCGGGCTGAGACGGCCAGCGCGGAGGAGAGAGCCGCCTTGTTAATGAAAATTCGAGCATTTCTCGACAGCCTCGAGTTGCTCAACCCACAGAACCCCGAGGCTATCTGGCGCGAAATCCTTCCCATTTTCAACACGAGGACATGGACGCGCCGGGAAGTTTCGCTGCTTCAAATCATTTTCAGCAAGGGGCGGAGTCGGTATCTTTCTCTCAAGAAAAAGAAAGGCGCGCCGGATGAGAAACCTCCGGGATATTAGTTCTCGTCAGGCGGCGTATCGTCACCCCCGCCCACCCTATCGATAATATCCTCGCCAAGGGGCGGCCGGGTGTCCCTCTCTGGAGCACAGTCACAGTTGAGGGCAAATTCGAGGTATTTTTTTAGGTCCAAATTCTCTTCTTCATCGACTCGCTTTTGAATCTGATCGACGAGAGTTTGGTATCTGCCACCCTTACAACGCTGCAAAAGCAGGAAGTTGATGAGATTGAGGTAATACTTTCCCTCGTCGCCGGTTTTTTGTATCAGTTCCTGGGCTTGAAAGGTTTTTTCGAAACCTTGATCGTAAAACCCCAAAAGAATGGAATAAAAACCGATATCACTGAGCGCATCCGCCTGGTTGTTCTTCATGCCGGCTTTTTCATATTCGGCCAGACGCAGGTAACTGTAACTCAGGGCGTCCTGGTAATCTTCCCGCAGAAATGCGGTTTGGGTTTTCAATTGATAGAAATGGCCCAAGTCCTTCTGGGCAAATGCATGATGCACCAAACTTTGTTCCAAAAGGGATTCGGCCCGTTCCAGATCGCCGCGCGCGAGGGCTACCTGAGCCATGGCGAGACAGGTTTTGTAGAGGTTCCCATCCTTTTGCAGGCGTTCATAAAGCGAATAGGCCTGGAGAAGATGCTCGTCAGCCTCGTCATAGCGGCCATACCCACGCGCGATGTTCCCCAGCAGGAAAAGCGCATTGGCGTAAATATTCTCGGGTAGGTTGGGATCGCGAATGAGGCGATAACAATCGCGCTGGGCTTCCTTTAAATCGCCCATGGAATATTTGGACCAAGCCTGGCCGAATTTTAAGCCGGGATCATCTCTTTTACTGGCTACGGAGGCCCGTTGGAAATACTCCAAGGCCGCCCGAGGGCCCTGCTCCCGAAATACCCGCAAGCCCTCGGGGTAGAACGCCGACACCATCCCAAAAGCGCCAAAGCTTCCCAGAATCACCAAGGAAAATACCAACAGAGGTTTCCGGACCCGGTTTCCCCAATTGGCTTTCAAACCATGCAAGGGGCCGGGCTCCCTATGAGCGGACAGGGGCGCGGGACTCGCCGCTCTGGCTTTGCGCCTCTCGATTTGCGCCAACTCGGAGGCGGAGAAATTTTCCGGGGGAATCGCGTCCTTCCAACGCCAGCCGAACCAACCCCTCATGGGCGCACGGCCCTTCTCCTCGATGACCCCGTCGCCCTCATCGGGGAAATGATCACTGACAAACCGGTTCATGGCCATGCGAACCTTATAGTGAACATCCCCCTCTTGAAATTCCTCGAGTTCAAATAGCCCATTTTCTTGGCCGGCGCGCGCCACGCTGGAGGGGGCGTACAGCTTATCCAAATCCAACACGCGGAAAAACTCCACGTATTTCATGGGTCGGCCGCGCCGCTTCATTTCTCCCCCTTTTATTCATCGCGCCAAACAATTTAGGAAAGGAACGGAGATTGGCGTTTGAAAATGGTCTAGGAAGGGATTTTCCGTTTTAAAAAATATAATTCCCCGGCCCCGAGTCTGTCAAGAAAAGCCGTCACATAAGAGTGGGATTTATATATCCCTTCAGGCGAGTCAAACAGGGTGAGAGCGACGCGTCTCAAGGGTTGGATCCGATTGTCAGGATAAGAGAAAAGGCCATCCGCTGAGGGCTCAACGAGTGATTGTGAAGGGCGGCAGTCTGAAAACCCTGATATGCCGCGCTTCAACGGAGGGACATGTTTGAATGCAAGCTCACCACCCAAACATGGAGTCAGGCCAACGACCGGACACCCGCGAGTTCGGAGTCATGGGCGGATTCCTCAACAAATATTTCGAGAACCCGCCGCACGTCCTCAAGGGAGCTGACCTGGGTCGATAGACGTCTTGTTTCCACGCTCAAGCCCAATTCCTTCACCAGACGCACCAAAAACTTGCGCAACACCCTGCACGCGTGAAGCTCCGCCCTGTAATGCCCCACCAGCATCTCCGCAAAAGCCTGCCAAAGAGGCGCTTTCTCTTGAAAAGGGGTTTTGCGTTCGGCCGGTTCGTTCTCGTAAAAGGCCGAACAGATCCGTTGCAAAACCCAGGGATCGGCTACCGCGGCCCTACCGACCATGACGCCATCCAAATTCCCGAGGCGCCGCAATGCCTTCCCGGCGGAATCCACGTCTCCGTTGCCGAATACCGGTATGCCAAGGCTTTTTTTAAGCGCATAGATAGGCTCCCAATTGGCTTCGCCTTCAAATTTCTGGCTGTAGGTGCGGCCATGAATGGTGATCGCATCCAGGCCCTCTCCCTCCAAGCGGCGGGCGAACGGAATCAGGTTGTCCTCGTTTTCCCATCCCAATCGAGTTTTCACACTTAGGGGAACCCCGATCGCGCGTTTCACCTCGGCCACAATCCGGCACGCCAAATCGATTTCCTTCATAAGGGCGGAACCATGGCGGTGCGCCACGACCTTCTTTGCGGGGCACCCCATATTGATATCGATTCCCGCGGCGCCCCTTTGCTCGGCCAATAGGGCCGCCCGCTTGAAATCCTCCGGATCCTTGCCGTATAGCTGGATGACCACGGGTTCTTCATCGGGGTAAATCTGAAACATGCTGTCCGCCAAAGCCGGTTTCTGGGTTACCAGCCTGGCGCTGAGGAACTCACTGAAGACCACGGCCCTGGGCTCGATTCTTTTCACGAATCGGCGAAAGGGCGGATCGGTGTATCCATCCATGGGCGCCAGCAATACCAGCGGCCGTTCGCTTTTTGGCCAGTATGACATGAGAGCTCATCTACCGCGTTCTTCATTCCCCAGACCCCACCCCGAGCGGGATAGCGGGAAGATAAATGTACCAACACTTTTTCGCGGAGGCAACCAATAGCGGCGAGAACCTCATTTGCGGACCAGCGGCTCTTCGAAAATGGCGTTTTGGACCCTTGTCGCGATAAATCCGGACAGAACCAAACTTCCACTGTCATTTTTCTCTCCATCGCTGAAAAGAAAGGGTTTCCTCTCGACGCGCCTACGATCCGGCGCCAACCGCGTTTGTCACCCCTCCCAACACCGGACTTTCAATCACCCCTAACCTTATTTGATCCAGCATATTACAAATCACTTCCTCTAGAGTTCCGGCATTCAGCCTGCACTTACCCCTCCACGGGCAAGAAATCGACCCGGGGACCCTACGGAGGAGGTTAGTCATGAAACGCAGAGCTTTTGGCCTGGTCGACAGCATGATTGCGATGACCGTCGTCCTGGTGGCAGCCGGCGGCATCTTGGGGACCTGCCTGAAAAACCGCGAGGCCATACGGCTGCATTCCGAGCGCGAGGTCGCCCGAGAAATCCTGGCCAACGCGCAAAGCCTGCCCTCGGCCTATTTGGAGGCAGGTAGCGAACGCCACTTTACCTTTCGCGGCTTGGCAAGCGGCACCCCCGACCGCTATAGGCTTCGCGTGGAAACGACCAGGGAAAGGAACTCGATCTGTTACCAGGCCACCCTCAGTTACTTGGATGCGGCCAGACAATTGCGGTTCCTCAACTTTGAAAGATGTGAATGGAGGCAATATGAAGGGCTTTAGTTTGGTAGAGGTTCTCATCGGGCTCATGTTGAGCATGGTCATCATGGCCGGCCTATTGCAATTCTCGGCCAGTCTTTCGGTGGATCTCGGGCGGCAGAGAAAACGGCTGGCGTTGACAAATGGGCTTGCCATGGCAAGAGACGAGTTGATGCGCATGAAGGATCGCTTGGAACCCGAATTTTGGCAGCGATTCCCGCCCTCGGAATCGCTGTTCCACAAGGAGGGCCACTTTCACGGTGGCGTTTTGGCGGTTCGCGGCTGCCCCGACCAACCCGAATCCGATTGCCTGGTGTATTTCGATATGCAACCGGCCATGGAAACACCGCTGATCTACGAGGCGAGCCGAGATCAATTCCCCGAAATGCTGGAAATATCGCCGATTGATACCTCCAACCCCCCGGGGGCCTCCGATGCGCTGGGTCCCATGAGCGTTTTGCTGTTTCGCTCCGAGACGAGCGATTTCTGCGCTCTCGTGGAAACCGTTGATGGCGGCGAAATATGGCTGGCGCCGAGGGAACGCCAACCCTGGCCCTTACCCGCGGCGCTTCCCGAGGGCCCCTTGGAAATCGTTCACCTGGGAAGGTTAAGCCCGGTCCACCTGGGACTGGAAGCCCTGGGCGGCGGGAACAGGAAGCTGGTATTCCGGCCCTGGAGCCTGAAATCGGAAGGCTGGAGCCCCGGCCGCCGCATCTCCTCCTTGCTGGGCCGACTTCGTTTAATTTGGTTGCCTTGCGACAAGGGCAGGCCGGACCGCTTGGTGGTGACCGGCCAGGTGACGGATGCGCGGCCGGTACGGCCTCCGATCTCCATTGGAACCCACACATTCCAGGAGGAGGTAAGCCTTGTTTCGCTCGAATTTTAAACCATGGCAAAGGGGACAGATGTGCCTGCTCGCCCTGGTGCTGACCGGTATCTTGATGATTCTCGTGCTGGCCCAATTCCAATTTATCCGGCTTTCTCTCAAGGCGACCCACGCCCATGGACTCTTTCCCAATAGAAACACCGTCCTGCGGGATGCCGTTCACGAGGTGAAAATTCAGACCACCGCATCGGCCGGCGATTTTTGGCAGGTCACTGGCTCTGGTACAACGACAATCGATGGTCAAACAAACTGGAGC
>JBGTRP010000594.1:0-5093 GCA_041940685.1 Acanthopleuribacteraceae bacterium | reverse complement strand
TGGGATATCAAGCTGGTGGGCTCCATCAGCAAGAGCGACCGGGGAGATGTGGTCAATACCGGTGGTTTGGACGACCTGGAGGATGTGTTTACCTTCACGCTCACCCAAACCACGGCGCTGGCCATCGGCATCGCGCCGGAGACAGAAACCGCGGATTTGGATTTGTTCGTGTTCAATGACGCCCTGCCGAGCGCCGATTTTTTCGCCACGGACCCCGTGACGGATCCCGCCATTGACTATTCGGCCAATTTCTCCGGTGATGAGATGGTGACGCGGGTTTTCCCTCCTGGAACCTATTATGTGCTGGTGTCCCTCGCCGAGCTCAGTCCCGTGGACGAAACCGAATACGGGCTGGCCATTTCCTCCGGTCCGCTACTGATGGAAACCTTCGATGGCGGTGAAATTCCCGAGGGTTGGATCACCTCCGTCACAGGGGAGGACTCCGACCAGGTCGCCACCTGGGAGGTGGCCTTCCCAAACGCCACGGGCAAGTGGGGCGCCTCACTGCGCTGCCGGCCCGCGATGACCGGGCAGATTGAGGCCAGCATGATTCGGTCGCCTCTTATCACCGTTCCGGAGACGGGCGTCACGCTCTTTGGCTCCAACCTGGCGCTCGTTTACGCTGCCGGACCGGTCGATCCCGGCCTGGCACTGGGCTCGGTTGACGAGAACGGAAATCCAAACCTCCACCAACGGCCGATGCCCGCTTTCCCGGCGGCGCTGATCCCCTATGAGGGCGAAATTAGGGCGTGGACCGGTTGGCAAAATTGGGTCGACTGGTCCGGGAACATCTTGGAGCCGGATCGGCAGTTTTATAGATGGTCCGCGGAAAGAGGACGGCGCGTGAGCCTGGCCATCGCGGTAGACGACAATCGCGACAACCTGCATGTAGACAATATCAGCGTCCTGAACATTCAGACGACGCTCGGTACATCCAAGCGCGGAGGGCAAATGGCGGATCTTGCTCTATTGCCCGGCAAACGCGCCTCCACGCACCGGCCTGGAGCACAAGAACCCTGAGAAGAAATTGTCGATCATCGCCTGATGTTTACCCCCCAGTGCTAGGGCTTTAGAACAGCCGGAATAGGCGTGAGAAAATCCGTGTCCGAGAACCACCCGTCCCGAATGAAAGCCCTATCCGGCCGGTCTAGCGACATGGGAGTGAGGAAAATGTAGTCCTTCCTTCCATTCGCTTTTGGGTTCTCGGTCTCGAAATCCTCAGGCGGATGCATGACCGCATTGGTCCAGACCAGCCAATCTCCGTCCGCCTCTTGCCAGAGGGGCTTGAAAGAAGGCGTTGGATGGGCCACTGGAGGCGCGCCGATGCGCACCACCCATTTTTGGTAGGCTCCGGAAGAGGGGAAGTCGACCCGCAGATAGCCCCGCGCGGTGAGTTCGTCCAGCAGGGGATGCTGGCTCAGGGAAGCAAGCCAGTGGGCCATGGCCACGGTGCATTCCGGGCTGGGCGCGCGCGGGGGAATGACCGCCAGCGCCGCAACTCCATATCCGGATGCGATCGCGGCCGCGCGCTCGGCCCACCGAGCCGGTCCCCCCGGACCGGTCGGTGGGTCGTCGAACCCCGCGATCACCAAATCGGGCGGGTTCTCCCGCAACAAGCTTTCCAGGCTAAATTCCATCCAACGTTCGCCGCAGCCGCGAATTTCGTAAGCGATGAGATGACCGGTTTCGAAAACCCGCCTGGTCCTTACCACGCGCGGCAGGTTGGCGCGATCCTCGGAAGCGCGCGCCCATCCCTGCTCGGGAGAGGGGGCCACCATCCGAACGATTGCTTGGCCGTGAAAGGCTCCGGCCAGGGTCAAAAGCCGGTCATCGTTCGGATGGTGGCGGGTAAAGATGAGAACTTCTTTGAGCCTGGGGGTCCGCTCCTGTCTGTCTCCCGCCCATAGCGGGCGGGGCAGTGAGGCGAGCAAGAGGATCGCGGCCCAGAAATACAGAGACCTTTTCCAGTAGTCTATGGCCATAAATCACCAAATATACCTGTTGAACAACATACTGGTGCGGCCATGGAAAGGAGACGTAATCGCATTCCCTGGCCGTTGGGGAGGGTTGTCGAGGTGGAGCGCCGGGGGCCGAGGAGGTAATGAGGTGAAGGGCAAGAGGCCCCCAAGCGCTCCTGGGTAAGGGTTTTTGTCTCGGCTCGGGTTAGTCTTGTTTGGGCTTTTCCGACAGCAGGATTTCCTCCAGGTTTTGGATGCGCCGGCGCAGGTCCTCGGCGCGGTCCAGCGCATCGTCTATGTCGCGTTGATCGCGCTCCAAATTTACCGGCCGAGGTTTTTCCTTGCGCCGCTTGCGCTCATCACTGCGCTTGAGAAACAGCCGAATGGTGAGGTAGGTAAAGACCATTCCAGTAATCGTAATGACCATAACGAACGGGATGATCTCATTGAGTAAATGTTCCGACATATTCAACCTCTTTTGCTGGTTTCAGATCTTGGATTGCCGTGGAAGGGACTTCGCAACGATTGGGCTGGAATCGGTTCCCGCGCCGCGCACTCGGCTCCCGGTCGCCGGGGCCTCGGTCAGGGTGGAGAATGCGCCCGTGGCTCTACGCGAATCCATGCCCTCCATTTGATGATGAGGGTCGCGCAGGTATTCAAAAAAGAAAGCGGTCGCCATGCCCAGAAGGGGAAGCAGTAGCGCGGAGGCCAAAAGCAAGGCATAAAGTTCGGTCATGCTGATCATATTCACACCCGCACCCATTGTGTTGGCTGTAATTCAAACAAGGTTGGAATCCTAGGGAGGTTTATTTTTTGGTGGATTTGGATGCCTTGCGGCTTTTTTTCTTCAGCTTTTTGAGCTCTTGATCGATCTCGCCGGCCTGCTCCAACTCCTGGAATTTGCGCTCCAGGCCATCGGAGGCCACGCGTTGCACCTCGCCTTCCGCTTCCAAACGATCAATTTTGTTGGAGAACTCTTCGAATTGAGCAAAGGCGCCCGAGGTATTGAGGCGGTAAATCTTCTCCTGGATGCGCAGACGGTTTTCAGCCCTCCTGCGGCTGGTGTTCAATTCCTTTTGGCGGCGGACGGCGCTTTGGAGCTTTTCTTCCAATCGGGCGATATCGCCCTGATACTGTTTCACCAGACCGTCGACATCCTTGAGGCGCGATTCGGTTGCCTTACTTTTGGACTTGTAGAGCAATCCGCGTTCAATGGCCTCGCGAGCCAGATCGTCTCGATCCTTGGAAACCGCGAGCTCGGCTTTTTGCTCCCAAATCCGGCCGTATCCCGTGAGGGTCTTCAGCTCTCTTTTTAAGCGAATGCGCTCGGCGATGACCTCGGCCGCGGAAGATTTCACCTCGGTCAAGGTGTCTTCCATTTCGTGGATCATCAAGCGAACCATTTTTTCCGGATCTTCGGCCTTGTCCAACATCGTGCTGATATTGGCATTGATGATTTCGCCAATCCTGGAAAAGATACCCATGTCGAAATCCTCCTCATGCTCCGCGTCACCACGAAAGAAGCAGGATGGATGCCAGGTTTTTGAGGTGTGTAAGTGACTTTTTATCAGATGTTTAGAGGTTTAGTGGCGAAATGGCCCCAATCGCTCAGTTCATAAACCGCCAAAAATATAAAAAAAGCGCCAACAATTCTTCCCCTGGCTGGCGGCGTCAGGAAAAGGACCTTCCGCGGGATAAAAACGCCATCCAAGACATGACGAGTAACCCGAAATCTCGCAGGAGCAGGGTAATTTTGTCACTCCAGCCCTCGAGGTAGATATCGGTAAACATGGTGGTCGTGGCGGTGCAGCCGCAATTGAACTCATGGCCCCGCAAGACATTGTAGCCCACGGCAAGGATGAAGATGATCAGCAGCCCGCTTACAATGAGGCCGCCGCCCCGGCGAAATAGCCCGGAAATCAGGCAAATCCCCGCGGTTAGCTCCAGCATGGGCAGGAGCAGGGCGGAGAAGTTGATGAGCCATGCGGGTGCGATATCGTAGTTCCAAATATTTTTTGCAAATAAGAATGGGATTTGAATTTTGGGAATGGCGGCGTAGATAAAAAACAACCCCACCACGATCGAGGCGATCCAAATCCAGGGCCGGGAAACCGAGGTTGTTTTCCAAAATACGAGCAAGACCAGCCCGAATAGGAAGGGCGCGAGGTCGCGCACAATATGCTCCAGGTACATGCCGGGAGGTTTGGATTCCAGGGGAGCGCGGCTCGCCTGGGCCGTTTCCGCTGGCGCGGCCGCCGGATCAGGCGCGTTGCCGGCGAGCTCCCCCTCGATGGGGTAGCCGGAGCGGTACCATTCATCGAAGCCATCGCGATAGACGAAAATATTGTTGTAACCCATGGCGCTGAGGTCCTGAGCAAGATGGTGGGAGTCGGTACAGTCTCTACCCTTGCAGTAAATCACCAGGGCCATGGGTTGGAGTTCCTGTATTTTGGCCTCCACCTCTGGGAGATAATCGTTTTTTTCGTAGAGATGCAGCAAATGCGCGCCCCGGATATGGCCCTCCTGGTAAAGCTCGGGTGAGCGCGCGTCGATCCAAAAGGTAAAGTCCAGGGCATGGCGGTGGATGTCGATTGCCTGTTGGAGATCGATATCGGTGATGCCGGAATTGGCGATAATCGCATCGGCGACCGCGCGGGGATCGCCGTCCTCCGCGGCGGACTCATCCCCGCCAACCGAGGCCAGTTGTCCCTCGATGGGCAGACCCTTTTGATACCAATCGTCAAACCCGTCGCGGTACACAAAGATATTGGCATACCCCATGGCGTTGAGGTCCTGCGCCAGGTGGTGGGAGTCGGTGCAGTCCTTACCCTTACAATAAACCACGAGCGCCACGGGTTGGAGCGTTTGGATTTCCGCTTCCACCAGCGGCAGGTATTCCTGTTTTTCATAGAGGTGGAGAAGGTGAGCGCCCTGAATACGGCCTTCCTCGAAAAGCTCGGGAGAGCGCGCATCGATCCAGAGGGTCAGTTCCTTGGCATGCTTGAAAATTTGCTCCGCTCGGTCGATGCCGATATCGGTAATGCCGGCGTTGCTCACCACGACGTCGACTTGTCCGTAGCTGCCGAGCAGGTCGCCGGCGAGCTTCGCGCTCGCGTCGAGGTCGGCAAGGTCGGC
>JBGTRP010000593.1:0-5102 GCA_041940685.1 Acanthopleuribacteraceae bacterium | reverse complement strand
TCGGAAAAATAGGGGCCCAACGCCGACAGCCGGCGCAGCCCGCCGGGCCGGAATTGGTAAAACTGCAAAAAGGCGGCGGTGATCTCATCATGGCCGGGGTTGCGCTCGGCAATTTGATTCAGAAGCCTCAGTCCAAGCGCATGTTTCCCCCGTGCTAGCGCAATAAGGGCTTGGGCCGAGGAGCGCTCCAGGGGCGTGCCGCCGCCGGCCCTGGTCAAACGGCCCGCCCGGGCGATTTGATTTTTGTCAACCAAAAGGCGGGTTAGATAGATTTGATCCAGGCCCATCTGGTTGGCGATGAGGGGATCCCAAGGCGCGAACATCCTATCGATTTGATTGGGAGAAATCACCCGCCCCAACAATTGGGGAGAGCGGAACTGCAACAGATTGCGGCGATCTCTGTTCAGCGCCGCGCCTCTCGAAAAGCGGAGACACCCCAGGGTATCCAGCTCCCTTGAAACCAAGACATCCTCGACCCGGCTGACACCCACGCGCGCCCATTGATCGGGCGCCGAGGAGATGGCCTTCTCAGTGGAGGCAACATCAACCAAGGGCTGGTTGGAGGCGAGGAACAGAACCGCGGTACGTTTCGCGGGCGCATAAACTTCCACATGGGGGAAGACCTCTCTCAGAGTGGCGACCAGGGTTTTCATCAAGGATTCATCTACGAAATTCAGCCCGATCCATTGGCAAAAAACGCCACCTTCCCTCAGACGGCTCTGCACCAGCCGAAAAAACTCGAGGGTGAACAGATGCGACGCCGCGCCGGTCCAAGGATGGGATGGCTGGGAGATGATGACATCCCAGGCTTTTTCACTCAGCATCAGCGCGCCGCGCGCGTCGTTGAACGCGATTTGCAAACGGGGGTCCGTTAAGGGATCCGTTCGCCGTCGATCTTTCATGATTTGGTTGGCGCGTAAAATCTCTGGCTCCAGCTCCACGACTTGCACGCGGGTAACCGAGGGCGGCGCGGCTTCCACCGTCACACCCGCACCCAGGCCGATGACCAGCATATCGCGCGCATCGGGACGCGCGGCAAAGGGCAACAGAGAGAGCCAACGGGCAATGGAAAGCCGGGCGGAACGGGAGCCCCTGGCCTGAAAAATCGATTCGGGCAAACCATTGGTGGAAAGCCGCCAATCCGGCCCATGCCGGGAGACGAGCACCGTGGCGCCGCGACCGACCCCCAGATAGGCGACCTCTCCGCTCTTGGGCGCACGCGTAAGGGCGGAGCTTCTCAGTAACTGCCAGGGCGTTCCGGGAGGCAGAAAGAGCACGAGCAGCCATCCCAACAAAATCCCAAGCAAGGACAGCTTTCCCCATAAGGCCTGTCGAATCCCCTGAGCGGCTTTTCGGCTTTCCTGGTCGGAACCATGAGCGGCTCGCTCCCGGCGGCTGAAGAAGACAGCCGCGGCCGCGAGAAAAAGGCTGGTCGCGGCGGTCACCCGGACCGTGCCCTGAAACTCCAATCCGGGGATCAGGATAAAGCCGGCAGTGATGGCTCCCAAAATGGCGCCACAGGTGTTCCATGCGAAGGTTCGCGCGCTCGCACGCCCCGCGGATTGCGCATCTTTGGCCAATATTTTTACGGCCAAGGGAAAGGCAGCGCCGGCGCACAGGGCGCATGGTAGCAAGGTCGCCGCCGAAAGCGCCACTCCGCTGAGCAGGTAAAACCCATGACCGGGCGCCAACTCGCGGGCCAGCGCCGGTAGATGATCGGCCATGGCGAAGGCGGCTAAGGAAAGAAAGGCCATACCCATTTGCACGAGAACCAATCCCTTTCGCGCCCGTTCGCGGGTGGTCGCAAACTTTCCCGCGCCAGCCGCGCCCAGGGCGATGCCCGTCAGGAAAATCGCGAGCATGGTGCCAAAGGCATAGATGCTGCCGCCCAGCACATGAGTCAAGAGGCGAGTCCACAAAATTTCAAGGGAAAAAGACACCATGCCGGATAGCAAAATCAGGGGCAACACCCACGCGCCGGCAGAGTTCATTTCCCCGCCCCTCTCTCGTAGGGCCCGGGGCAAGGGCTTTTCCGCCGGAAGGGACAACATCAGCGCACCCGCGAACACGAGAACATTGAGGCCGACCGCGGTCAGCAGGGTCCAGCCCAACCCCAGGACCGGCAACAGCCAGAAAGCCGCGCTCAGGGCGCCCAGGGCCGCGCCAATCGTATTGGTGGTGTAAAGCAACCCGATACGGGGACCGATTTGGTCCTTTTGCTGAACCGAGTAGCGGGCCAGGATCGGCAAGGTCGCGCCCATGAACCCGGTCGGCACGATCAGAATCAGGAAGGAGGTCAGAAGGTCGTAGAAGATCAGCCCAAATGACCCTCCCGAGGCCATATCCCCACCGCCGAACCACGAGACCTGCAGGGCTCCCGCGAGACGAACGGCCAGCGGTACGGCCAACGCGGAAATACCGATCCCCAACTCCAGCAGCGCATACACAAGTATGGGCCGCTGGATTCGATCCATCCATTTCCCCGCCAGGCCCGCGCCCAGGGCCAAACCCGCCATATAAGCCGCCAGCACCGTGGCCGCGGCCATTTCGGTTGCGCCAAAAACAAGGGTAAATTCCTGGGTCCACGCGGTTTCGTAAATCAAACCCGCCAACCCGGAGAAAAAAAAGCAGGCCAGTAAGATAAAGAAAGGGACTCGAGTGCGCTTCGGCTCCATTTCCAGAGTAATTACCACCTTGGGATTCGCATTCGTTACGGAGTCCAGGGCTCCAATCACCGTCATCCAGGCGGGGCCAGAACCTTCCCACGGTTGCGCGGCGAGCACTTAAACCTCGCATTATAGCGGCTGTAGAAGCCGGTTGAAAGCAAACCCATTCAGGTTCGATTTTCAACGGGGATCCCATGCTGGGCGGTTTCGGCATTTGGCAAACTCCGGGGAAACCAATCAGGGTCTCCTAGAACCGAGGCGTAACCTAGCCCACCAAAATGGTTTTCAACCCCGCGAAATTGCCACTCTCCGCTCACCATGCTGGATTCTTATTGGTTTTGCTGGTATTTTGAGGATGAAAACTATCTGATGCAAAATTGGGATTCCAGATTTCACGAATCGGACACCGAATCGAGGGCAAGAGGAAGATTTCATGAGTGAAGAACGATTTAGTCTCTATACCGCGTTGGACGGCATCCAGCTCGACGGCTTAATTGGAAACGGGGGCATCCTGCGTTTCGATTGGCCGGAGAAAAAGACCTATTTCGAGTACTTCGACGGAATAGGCGCGGCCCATAATGTCTCCCTGTCGCCCAATGGGAAGTTGGCGCTGCTGGGAAATTTCAGCCAACAGATCGCGGTGGTGGACGTTTCCGATCCCCGCAACATGAACCTCGCCGCGCGGCAGTCGGCCATGTATTTCGAGGAATCGCCCTACCGGCTACGGGCCAACACCCACCATCTTTGGTATCCCGATAACAAAACCTTTATCGGCGCCGTGGGCGATCATATTTACAAATTCAATCTGGACGATCTGAAAAACGCGGAGAACCTGGGCCCTCACTACCTCCACAACGCCCACGAGTTGCGCTGGGAAAAGAATCGCCGCTACATCTTTATCGCCGACCTGGGCCCGGAACGGGCGGCGGCCCGGCAACTGGCGGTCTTTGACCTGGAAGAGCCGGACCCCAAAAAGCGCTGCCGCGTGATCCGCATACCCGACACCTGTTGGCATTGCGCGGTGCATCCGGAAAAACCCCTGGGTTATGCGGCTACCTATTCCAATCTACCCCAGGGCGACGACTATACCGCCTGGTCTCCCACCTACACGCGCGAATACATTTTCGAGGTGGATTTGCCCAGCGCCAAGATCAACCGCTTGTGGTGCGGCGGCGCCGAATTTCCCATTCACCTCAACGTGGATATCGAGGCCACCAACGACCATCTTTACGTTACATCCGGCGGCAGCCACGCGGTCACCGAGTTCTCATTGGACAAGCTGGAGGTGAGCCGCGTGATTCCCGTGGTCCCCAACTGGTGGAAGCGGGTTTCCGTGGTGCGGCAAAAGCTCACCAATCTTTGGGGCGGCCTCGCCCGCGCCCCGACGCTGATCAACACCCATTTGGTGATTCAGTCACTCTACGTTTCCGGGGGCCGCGTACTGGACGGCGCCTATGGGGGCCGCGTCTCGCCGGGTGGAAAGTATTTTGTCAGCACCCATCGCGGATACAACACCATCTCGGTATACGAACGCGAGAACTGGAAGCGCGTGTATTGCGCCCAACTCCCCTTCCGCAAGGACCGTTTCAAGGGGAAACCGCCATTTTACCGCTTCGGCGGAACGGGCAACCACCTGGGCTTTCACCACGCCGAAATCGTCGACCGCTCCGGAGAATAGCAAAGGCTCCGGCAGCGGCCGCGCACGCCTCGAGCCGGGAGAGCGGTCAGTTATTGACGGTCAGCGAACGCTCGGGAAGTTCCTCCGGCGACATTTGGACGAACCGCACCGTGGTGCCGGGCCTCGTCACGCGCACAAACACATCGCTGGGGTTGGCGACCGTGGCGCTGGAGTAGAAGCTCATTAAATAAAAGGAGGTCAGCTCTCGGTAAATTTCATCGAAGGAATTGTCGATATCTTCCGCGCGAAAGACCTCGAGGAAATTGGAGCCGGTTACGCGTGAAACCTCCCGCATGAATGTTTCCCCCTCCTCGTTTCTCACGTTCTCAAGGTTGAGCAGAATGGGATAAACCATTACCGAGGAGGTCGACAGCGTGGAATACACCTCCGCGGGCTTCATCTTCGAGGAAGATTCCTTGCCGTCGGAAAGCAGAATAATGACGCGCATCCCCTTTTGTTTCAGCAAATCCTGATGCGCCACCAGCAGCGCCTTGTTCAAGGAAGTCGAATAATGGGGGCTGAGGGTCAGCATGACGGGTTGAATGGCCTCGTAGCGATTGGTGAAGTCGCTGAGTTTCAACACGTTTTTGTCAAAGGTGTACACGGCCGCGCTGTCCTCGGACGCCAGCTTCTGCAAAAAGTTATTCACCGCGTACTGGGCCTTGTACAGCTTTCCACCGCTCATGGAATTGGAAGTATCCACCAGAATGGCCACCCGCAAGGGCGAACGCAGCCGTTCAAAGTGATGGATTTCGCGG
>JBGTRP010000592.1:0-5109 GCA_041940685.1 Acanthopleuribacteraceae bacterium | reverse complement strand
CCACCCGAGACCTCCAGCCGATTCTCGCCCGAGCGCCAGAACCCGGCCGCCTCGTCATCGGCCGATGGGGACGCCGCTACCTCCTCACCGAAGGACCGACCGCCCGACGCCGCCGAGGCGTGCAAGGCGCGCTCGCCGTCTTCGGACCGTCCCAGTCCGGCAAGACCACCGGCCTGCTCGACAGCGTCCACCACTGGACCGGCCCCGCGATCATCTCCTCGGTCAAGACCGACATCCTCCACGCCACCCACGCGCAGCGAGCCGGGATCGGCGAGGTGAAGGTCTTCGACCCGCTCGGCATCACCGGCGCCGAGTCGGCCACGTGGAGCCCGGTCGACTCGTCGATCGCCCTCCACGACGCCATCCGCACAGCGAACGCCCTCACCAGCGCCAACAGCCACGAGAGCTCCGGCAACGACCGCTTCTGGCGAGGCCAAGCCGAACAGCTCCTCGCCGCCATGCTCTGGACCGCCGCCAACACCGAGGACCAGACCATGCGAGACGTCGCCCGCTGGGTCCTCGACTTCGACCACCCCACCGACGACGGGCCCAACACCCTCGCCCCGCTCGTCCGCCTCCTCACCGACAACCCCGACCCCGACATCGCCTTCGACGCCAAGGTCGTCCAGGGCTGGCTCCACGGCCAATGGAGCACCGACCCCCGCACCACCTCGAGCGTCTACGCCACCGCCCGAGAAGCCGTCTGGCCCTGGGGCGACTCCCGCATCGTCGCCACCGCCGAGACCACCGACATCACCCTCGACTGGCTCCTCGACGGCGCCAACACCCTTTATCTCGTCGCCCCGCTCGGCGACGAGAACCGAGCAGGCGCCGTGTTCACCGTCCTCCTCGGCCAACTCCTCGCCGCCGCTTTCGACCGGGCCAACCGATCAGGCCCGCTCGACGACCGCCTTCTGCTCCTCCTCGACGAGACCGCCAACACCCCTCACCCAGATCTCCCTGAGTGGGCGTCGACCGTCACCCCGTTCACCTGGGTCTTTTTCAAATGCCATTGTTGGGGGAAGACGGCCTTGCGCGCCCGTGGGGTGATCAACTCGGGGTGACAGTACTCCACATCCCCCCGACGCAAAAGATCATTGGCCATCTCAAACACCGCCTGGCCGCTGCCCGCTACCGCCTCGACGAAATAGGCGTGGATCGCGTAGGTCATTTTTTTCTTGATGGTGAGCCCCGCATCCCGCAGAACGGCCTCACAGTCTTCCGCGTCCGCGGCATCCACGAACTTGACAAACAGATTCTCCGTGTAGAGAACGGGCTCTTGGGTGGCCGGGTTGACCAAAACGCCGCCGGCGAATTTTACATCCGGATCCGCGCGCAGGGCCGTCTTGCGGTTCTCCAGGGAACGCGCTCCCCGCGAAACCGGCACCCGGAACACCTCAACTCCGGCCTCCGGATAGGCGGCTACCAGCACACCGTCCTCCAATTCATCGAAAAGCGGTGTGGACACGGGTCCGGCCGATCGCCTCATGGAACGGCCGCTACGCGTACGAACCGCGATGAGGTCATTGCTCGGTTCCAAATCAAAGCCGGGTTCATTTTTTTTGCCGTAATACACTTTTGGCATGGGAACTCCTCCTCAATGCGTCGCCTCGGCGACCGAAGTATTTTCTAGTCTGTTTCGTTTTCCAAACGCCAAGTCCAGGACGCCCAATGGCCGAACGCACGGGCGCTTCCGCTCGCATCCGGCTTCTCGAATCCTGTCACTTGAAGTAGAAAAGGTGTTCGGCACGGGTCGCCGCTATTCTGGATCGTAATTTTTACTGGAATTGGTTGAAGCATCGTATTTTTTCAGGTGATTTTGTATTTTAAAGAAAAGAGCCCATGAAGGCCAGCGGATCTATTCCAATCAGGAGATGGGCTTTATTTTCGAATGCTCGCTCTGTCTATATAAGTGGGTCTACCAGGCAAAAAGGTTCATTTTTTCTTGGCGCAAGGATTCGGCCGGCAGGTTGCCGAGAGTTGGTTTCTGGCGCGAACGGCTTGCCGGGCAAGGGTCCCTCGTGTCAGAATCGGGCCGAAAGTTTTGCATGATTTTTGGATGGTTCCGTGTTTCCGCACGGGCCGAGAGGAGAGATCCCATGAGCGTGGTCCGAAAGGTTTTTAACCTCATTTGGTTTGTATTTCTGGCCCCTGTTTCCCAAGCCGGCATTGTCGAGGTAAAGGCCGGCAGCGCAAAAGCCCCGGACGGGCTCCGCATCGATTACGACGTTCGCGGAAAGGGTGAAACCAGCTTGGTTTTCGTTCATTGCTGGTCCTGTAACCGCGGTTTTTGGCGCAAGCAACTCGATGTATTCGCGAAGGAATACCAGGTGGTCTCGCTGGATTTGGGAGGGCACGGCAGTTCCGGCGCCGAGCGCGAGCCGTGGAAGGTTTTGGGCCTTGCCGGCGATGTGGTGGCGGTTATGGATACGCTCGATTTGAAGCGCGTGGTGCTCATCGGCCATTCGCTCGGCGGGCCGGTGGCCCTGGAAACGGCGCGGCTCAAGCCGGAGAGCGTGATCGGCGTGGTTTGCGTCGACACGGTGCATGACGCGGATCTGGAGTTTCCCGAGGGCATGCTCGACCAAATGATCGGCCAGTTCAGAGCCGATTACAAGGGAACCATGACGCAATTCATTCAGCGGATGTTTCCCGCCGGCACGGATCCGGCCCTCATCCAATGGGTCACCGAGCAAGCGAACCGCACCGATCCCGAGGTCACGCTACCGATCATGAAGGATTTTGAGAACGTAGACCTCAAGCAATGCCTGCGCGGCGTGAAGGCACCGGTGCGCGGCATCAATGCCGCGGTCCTGCCGGGCCTGATCCCCAAAACCGAAATCGAGCACAACCGCAAGTACGCGGATTACGACGCGGTGCTGATCGAGGGCGTGGGCCATTTCCTTCAGTTGGAAAAGCCGGACGCTTTCAACGCCCATTTGGCGGAGGTATTGAAAGAGCTCACTCAAGAATAGAATCCCGGCCGCAACGGGTCGAGAATCACCAACTCCTGGCCGCTGGACTCACTCCTCGGCGGCCTGGAAATAACGGCGCAAAACGAGCTCAGCTGGCTTGTTTTGGGGCGTAAATCCATGCGGACGGACCGCGCGCCGGCCCGATATCTCGGGGAACCACTTCCAAAAGTAAACCCCCGCCATCCAATCCCGCTGCCAGACGCTCTCAAAAAAGGCCTGGTAGCAGCGGGCCTGGGTTTCCAGGCCTACCTCGCTGGCGATGCTGGGTCCGCGTTCCGGCCAAAGCCAGGGCTCGGTGGCGGCGTTTTCCATACCGCGGTAGCCGATTTCCGTAAAGATCACGGGTTTGCCGTACCGGTTCCGCAATTGGTCAATGGCCGCCAAATGGGGCTCCCAACCTTTTTTTAGCGTTTCCAGGGATGGATTGTCGTGATCGGCAAGGGGGAAATAAGCCTGAATGCCGATCCAGTCCAGCTCATCCCAGAAGCGCACTTCCTCGAATTCACGATACCAATTGGCCGCGTAGGTGAGCTTGCCGGAATAGATTTTCCGAATGTCGCGGATCAAGGCGCGCCAATCGGCTTCCCGTTTCACCGCGGTTTGGTGAAGCTCGGTGCCGATGCAGAGGCCTTCCATCGCCTGTTGCTCGGCCAAACGGGCGTAGTGCAACATAAAGGTCCGGTAATCGGCAAACCAGGCGCGCCAATCTTCCTCGCTCTCCATTTCAATATGCGCGCGCCATTTGCCTTCCTCGCTTCGGGTAAGCCACAAATGAGGCTTGAGCAGGGTTTTGATGCCAAGAGAACGGGCCAGTCTTGTGGTTTCGACCAGGCCCGCGTCGCTTTCCCCCCACAGGATCCTGCCAGAGGTTGCCAGCACGACCCGCGGAGAGCGGTGGTTCTGCTGCCAACCGAAGGGGGTCTGAACCATCCAGTTGACGCCGAATTCAGCCAGCGGGCGCAGATTTTCAATGGTGATGGGCCGGCCCGCCACCCAGCTCACGCCCCGCTGCTTTTCCATGGGAGGTGGCGGCGAAGACGGCGCCCACCACCGAAGCCCCAATCCCGCGACGAAACAGGAGCAGATCGCCAGAGTCCAAATTTTCATAACGGGTTCCTCGAAATAGGGATGGTCGATCGCGACTTGCCAACCGGCTGGACCCAACGCGCGGGTCCCGCTACTATTGT
This sequence comes from Acanthopleuribacteraceae bacterium, assembly GCA_041940685.1. Taxonomy (GTDB): domain Bacteria; phylum Acidobacteriota; class Holophagae; order Acanthopleuribacterales; family Acanthopleuribacteraceae; genus JBGTRP01. The sequence goes on along the minus strand of JBGTRP010000592.1, from coordinate 947 downwards.
ACGAATTTTGGCCTTGCCCTATTCTACCAAATCAAGGGTGAAGGACGGTTGAGCGCGCCGCCACCCCCCTGATCGAAGTGGAGAACCCATGAGCCCCATGCCCCATGACCCCATTCACCCCTCGGCCCTTTGGCCCATTCCACGGAAAGGGGCGCTCCTCGATGGTTTTTGCCATTTGCCCGTCCGTTTCGATATGGATGTGTCCGGCGGCCATCCGGGCCTGGCGACGGCGGCGGATATGGTCGCGAAATCACTCTCGGATTGGGCCATGCGTGGGGAACCGCGATCCACGAAAGAACAGTCGGGCAACCGGGATGCCCCATTCCTGCTTGGGCGCATCGACGCGAGCGCGATTTCGGGTCCGCAAGGCTACCACCTGGACATACAGCCCCAACAGATTCGCATCATCGGTTCGGATGAGGCGGGTCTCTTTTACGGGATGGGCGCGCTTAGGTGCTGGTTGCGCCTTCACGAGGGCCGCCCAGACTTAGGGTACGGGAGCCGCATCCGGCGTATCCGCATCGAGGACCGGCCCGATTTCCTCCAGCGCGGGGCGATGCTGGACATCAGCCGCGACAAGATCCCCACCATGGAAAGCCTGTTCGCGCTGGTGGATCAACTCGCAGCCTGGCGCATCAATCAGCTCCAGCTTTACACCGAACACGCTTTCGCCTACGCAGGACACGAGCAGGTGTGGCGGGCGGCGGACCCCATGACCCCGAAGCAGATCCGAGCGCTGGACAGCTTTTGTCGCGATCGTTTTATCAGCCTGGCGCCCAACCAAAACAGTTTCGGTCACTTCCACCGTTGGTTGATGCACCCGCGATACCGGCCGCTCGCCGAGTGCCCCGAGGGAGTGGCGCACCCGTTCAGCCTGGAAAAAGAACCCTTCAGCCTTTGCCCACTCGACCCGGGCGCGCTCAGGCTGTTGGAGAACCTCTACGCTC
>JBGTRP010000591.1:0-5111 GCA_041940685.1 Acanthopleuribacteraceae bacterium | reverse complement strand
GCGCTTGGAGCCACTGATCGGCTTCTTCGTCAACACCCTCGTCTTGCGCACCGATTTTGAGGATGACCCCAACTTCGCGAGCCTGGCCAGCCGTGTACAAGCGCAAATGCTGGAGGCGCTGGAACACCAGGACCTGCCCTTCGATCGACTGGTTGGCGCGCTGCAACCCGAACGGGACCTTGGACGAAATGCGCTTTTCAATGTTCTGTTCTCTTTTCAAAACCTCGGGGAAACCGAATTCGCGCTGCCCGGCCTCGACATCGAACCCAGGGCCGCGGAGTTGGAGAGCACCCATTTCGATTTGAGCCTGCTGGTGTGGGAGCCCACCTCGGCCAAGGCGGACGATCCCAACTTGGACCAACCCCTGGAGGCCGCCCTGGTGTACAGCACCGACCTCTTCCTCCCTGCAACAATCGAGCGCATGAGCCGCCATTTCCAACGCTGGCTAGATCTGCTGACGCGCCAGCCGGAAGCGCCGCTTTCCACTCTATCCCCAATCGGCAGAGAGGAACGCCGGCGGTTGTTGACCGAATGGAATGCAACGACCATCGAGCACCCGAGCGATGCGCTCATCCATCAATTGATCGAGGCGCGGGCAATGCGCGCGCCGGACGACCCGGCCCTCGTTTTTGAAGGGGAAACGGTTTCTTACGGGTTATTGCGCGAGCGCGCAACCCATCTGGCTCGCATCATTCGGATGCGAGGGGTGCCCATGGACACCCCGATCGGCCTGTGCATGGAACGGGGCCATGATCTTTTCGTGGGCCTGCTGGGCATTCTCAAGGCCGGTTGCGCCTATGTGCCCATGGACCCCGCCGACGCGCCTGAACGCCTGCAACTGATTGCCGAGGATGCGCAAATGCCGCTGGTGCTGACGGGAGAGGAGCGACGCCAGGGTCGAGCCCCGCATCCGGACCATTGGCTGACCCCGCCCCAGTGGCGTACGAGCGATGAATGCTCTTATCCCGGACATTCCCCTGACCTCCTCCCGCCACCGTCAGCCACCGCTTACATCATCTACACTTCCGGCTCCACGGGACGGCCGAAGGGCGTGGCGGTTTCTCATCGCGCCTTGGTGAACTATACCCGCGCCATTCTCGCCCGCCTCACGCCGCCGGAGCGCATGAGCTACGCCCTGCTCTCTACCTTTGCCGCGGATCTGGGCAACACCGCGCTGTATCCCTGTCTGGTCACGGGTGGTTGCCTGCATTTGGTCACCAAGGAAAAAGCGGCCGCCACCCAGGAGCTCGCCGCCTATTTTGAACGCTTTCCCATCGATTTCCTCAAAATCGTACCCTCTCACCTGGCCGCCCTGCTCAGCGATGACGCCGCCGCCAAAATCCTGCCGCGCCGCTACCTTGTCCTCGGCGGCGAGGCGCGTGGGAGCGGGTTGGTGAAGCGCGTACGGGAATTGGGGGCCACCTGCCGGATTTTCAATCATTACGGACCCACGGAGACCACGGTGGGCGTTACGGCGATGGAGATTCCAGAACAAGGCGCGGACACCGAGAACCGGAGCAATCTGGGCGCTCCGCTCGCCAATCTTCGCCTGTATCCGCTGGATCGCCGGGGCAATCTTGCGCCCATAGGCGTGCCGGGTGAGCTTCATATCGCGGGCGCGGGCCTGGCGCGAGGTTATTTCAGGAGACCCGGGACAACTGCCGAACGGTTCCTGCCCGACCCCTTTGCAACCGAACCCGGAGGCAGACTCTACCGCAGCGGCGACCGGGTTCGTTTCCTGGAAAAAGATCGGGTGGATTTCCTGGGACGAATCGATTTTCAGGTCAAGATTCGGGGATTCCGCATCGAACCCGGAGAAATCGAGACCGCCCTGAACCGCCAACCCAAGGTGGAAGGAGCCGCGGTCTTGGCGCGGGAGGATGTTCCCGGCGACCCGCGGCTGGTGGCCTACGTGGCCACGCCGGAGCCGAAGGCCTTCGACATTGCCGCGCTGCTGCGCGATTTGGAAAAAGAGCTGCCGGCCCAGATGATCCCCTCCGCGATCATTCCTCTACAAACCCTTCCCCTCACCGCCAACGGCAAGCTCGACCGGCGCGCGTTGCCCCGGCCGAGTTGGACACCTGAAGAGGGCGCCCCGCGTTCCGAACGCCCCGAGGGTCACTTGGAACGCACCCTGGCCGCGATCTGGCAAGAGGTGCTGGGCGTGGAGGGGGTCCATCGCGCATCACATTTTTTCCAACTGGGCGGGCACTCGCTCTCCGCGACGCGGGTGATTTCCCGCATTCGCCAGAGCTTGGGCGTTGCGCTTCCCTTGCGCCTGTTGTTTGAACGCCCGCAATTGTCGCGAATGGCCGATGCAATTGTGGAGGAACTCCTCACAAACCGAGAGGCGCCGCCCACGGACCAACCGCCCTCGATCAGGCCCACGAGCCGCGAGCATCGGCCGCCGCTTTCGCACGCCCAGAGGAGGATGTGGTTCATCCATGAAATGGACCCGGCCGATACCGCCTACAATGTGCCGCGCGCGTACCTCGCCAAGGGCTGGCTCGATGTCGTTGCCATGGAAGAGGCGCTCGCCCTGCTCGTGAAACGCCATGAATCCCTGCGTACGGTCTTCCCCACCCACGGGGGCGAACCCTACCAAAAGGTACTGGCGGCCGGGCCCGAAAACCTGCCGCTCTATGATCTTTCGGGATTGCGAAAGGAAGAGGCGGATCGCGAGGCGGAGAGATTGCTGGGGGCGGAAGCCCGGCGCCGTTTCGATCTGGCCGCTGGACCGCTTTTTGTCCACGCGCTGGTGCGGCTGTCCCCGATGAGACATCACTTCTACAACCATTGCTTCCATATCATTTCCGATGCCTGGTCCGCGGAGATATTCGCGCGAGAGCTCAACCATGCCTACCAGGCCTACAGCATGGGAGAACCGCCGGTCCTGCCTCCATTGCCCATCCAATACGCGGACTTCGCGGCCCATCAGAAAAATTGGCTGGAAAGCGGCGGCCTGGAAAGCCAGATGGCGTTTTGGAAAGAGGTTTTGGGAGAACGCCCGCCCAGCCTGGATTTGCCAATGGATCGGCCGCGACGGTCGCGGGCGCCCGCTCGGGGTTCAACCTACAACTTTACCCTTCCCGAGGAACTGGGCGATAGGCTTCAACGGTTTACCCAACGAGCGGGCGGAACCTCGTTCATGACCTTGTTCACCGCCTATGCCGTTCTGCTTTCGCGTTACAGCGGCCAGGAGGTGGTGCTGGCCGGTACGCCCATCGCCAACCGAAACAGCGCGGAGGTGGAGGGGGTGATCGGCTTTTTTGTCAACACCTTGGTTCTGCGCGCGGACCTGAGTGGGGACCCCAGCTTCCGCGGTCTCTGGCAACGGGTTCGCGATCAGGTGATGGGCGCCTTTGCCCATCAGGACCTTCCCTACGATAAGTTGGTGGAGGCCTTGCGGCCCGATCGCGGCCAAGCGGATGGCGGGCTGTTCCGCACCATGTTCGTGCTGCAAAACGTGGCGCCCCCGAGCGTGAAGATGCCGGGCCTGGAATGGTTCCCCCTGGAAATTGAAAGTGACCGCACCCATTTCGATCTCTCCTTATTCCTTCAGGAACCCGAGGCCGGAACCCGGGCGGATACTCTGGCGGCATTCGAATACAACGCGGACCTTTTCGATGAGACGACCATCGCGGCCATGGCCGCGCATTACCGCAACCTGCTCTCGGCCATGGTGGAAGCGCCCGAGCGGTCCGTGGCGCGATTCTCGTTCCTGGACCGGGAAGAACGGCGGCAGATGCTGTTCGCATGGAACGGAGCGGCCGCTGAATATGCGCGCGAACAACCGATTCATGGGCTATTCGAGGCCCGCGCGGCTCGCCATCCGCGCCGTTACGCCCTTCGTTTCGGCAATGAGAAGCTCACCTACGGCAAGCTCGAACACAAGGCCAATCAGTTGGCCCATTTGCTGCGCCGGAGCGGCGTGGGTCCGGATAAACCGGTGGGCGTCTGCCTCGATCGATCCTTTGAAATGATCGTGGCGTTGTTGGCCATTCTGAAATCGGGCGGCGCCTATGTTCCCCTGGATGCGGATTACCCGCGCGAACGGCTGCGTTTCATGCTGGAAGACACCGGTATCCGCGTGTTACTGGCCCAGGAGGCCACCCGAAAACGCCTGCCCGATTTCGATGGGGAAACGCTCCTCCTCGAACCCGATGGCAAGCGCTACGCGGGCGAACCCCATACCAGGCCCCGGGCGCAAACAGAGCCCCAAAACCTGGCCTACATCATGTTCACCTCCGGCTCCACGGGCCGCGCCAAGGGCGTGGCCACGCCTCATCGCGGGGTGGTGCGGCTGGTATGCAATACCAATTACCTCGATTTCAAACCCAATGAGGTCTTTCTCCAACTCGCACCCATATCCTTCGACGCATCGACTCTCGAAATTTGGGGCCCGCTTGCCAATGGCTGCCGCTTGGCGATCTTCCCGCCCGGCAAGCCCGCGCTTGAGGATTTGGGCGCAGTCATTCGCGCCCACAAGGTAACGACCCTATGGCTGACCGCGGCTCTTTTTCAGGAGATGGTTAGCTTCCACCTCGAAGATCTGCGGCCTCTGCGCGTCTTGCTCGCGGGTGGGGACGCGCTCCCGCCGACCCAGGTGGCCACACTCCTCCAAGCGCTGCCTCATTGCCGTCTCGTCAATGGATACGGACCCACGGAAAACACCACCTTCACCACCTGCCATGGCATGACCCACGACACTTCGGTCGACGGCGCCGTGCCCATTGGCCGACCCATCGCCAATACAACCGCGTACGTGGTTGATCGCTTCTTGGAGCCGACGCCGCGCGGGGCGGTGGGCGAGTTGCTCACCGGGGGCGATGGTCTGGCCCGCGGTTACCTGGAGCGGCCGTCGTTGACAGCGGCCGCCTTCATCCCGCATCCCTTCGCATCCGCTCCCGGGGAGCGCCTGTACCGGACCGGCGATGCCGCGCGCTTTCTGGCCAATGGCGACCTGGCCTTCCTGGGCCGGATCGACCGCCAGGTGAAGCTGCGCGGGTTCCGCATCGAACCGGGCGAGATTGAATCCCTGCTGGAGCAACACCCCAAGGTCGCGGCCAGCATCGTGGCCATGCGGGACGACATGCCGGGCGGTAGATGCC
>JBGTRP010000590.1:0-5114 GCA_041940685.1 Acanthopleuribacteraceae bacterium | reverse complement strand
CATCTCAAAAAGGAGGAGGCCCAAGCCCCAAATGTCAGTTCTGCTGGTAGCTAACTTTTCTGTCAGCATTTCTGTGCTCATATAAGAAGAGGTGCCCACCAGTTTTTCGACTTGCTCGCCCTCTATTAAAAAGGTGAAGACCGCCTTTACTTACTGACGACCTTCCCGTTCAAGCGAACCGTCCTCTAACATGTATGCAGGGAGATATTCATAAGAATCACTCTTTCCGTCTTTCTCGGCCTGAGTTGCCTCGTCGTCGCCCGTTCGCTCGGCCTCGCGCCGACGACGGTCTATCGCCATTACGGCCAACCAAGCACCGTCCTCCGCGGTCGCGGTCTCGCCGCGCTCCAGTGCGGCCACGGCATCCTCACCGTCGCGTCGCTCGCGGCGCTGATGCAAGGGCTTGCCGGCCTCGCCGCCCGCAACGCCCAGTGGCTCGACATCGTCTCGATCTTCGTCACCGCGCTCGCCGCTGGGGCCGCCAGCTTCGTTGCGCCGCCCAGCCCCTGGCGCCGCGTCTACGCGACCGCCGCCGTGGCCCTCGCCGCCGTCGGCTTCTTACGGCTCAACATCCTGATCGACCTCAACGGCTGGCAGAAGTTCGAAATCTTCGCCGTCGTCGCCGGCGCCATCATGCTCGCCGCGAGCCACTGGGCCCTCTTCCGCGAAACCGACCGCAGCCATGACGACGCCGTGAGTCTCGGGCTCTCGCTCGGCAGCATGCTCGTCGCCGTGACGCTGCTGGTCGCCGTCCTCTACCACCGCTGGTGGGACAGCGGCCCGTCGCTCTACGACGAGCTCGCCCGCATCGCCCCCGCGGGCGGCGCCCGCATCGTCGGCAAGGCCGAGTTCTTCGAGCGCGTCCAGGATCTGCTCCTTCATGGCCTCGTTCAACTGGCCTTCCTGTTCCTTTGGCCGCGGTTCGGAGGGCTGTTGTTGCTCTTGTTGTTCGTCCTGTTGCTGTTGATTTTCTTGCTGTTCTTCCTGATCAGGGGATTGCTGTTGATCTTGCTGCTGCTGGTCCTGTTGCTGTTGGTCTTCCTGATTTTCCTGGTCCTGGTTTTGCTGCGGCTGTTGCTGCTGTTCTTGATCCTGATCCTGATCCTGGTTCTGCTGATCCTGATTTTGTTGTTGGTCCTGTTGTTGCTGTTCCAACTTGCGCAAGGCGATTTCCAGGTTTCGTTTTGCCTCTACATCCTCGGGACGGTCTTTCAGATAGTCCACGTACTGTTTCACGGCGTCTTGGGGGCGATCGGATTTCAGTTGCAAATTGCCCATGTTGAACCGGGCGCGGCTCTTGGCCTCCTCATGATCGGAACCCGCGGCTCGCTGGAAGAACTCGCTCGCCTTTTCCATATCGCCCAGGGCCACGTAGGCGTTGCCGATGTTGTAGGCCAAGGCGCCATTCTCGGTATCCTGACCGTAAAGATCCAGATAGGCCTTCAGCGCTTCCTCATAGCTTTTTTGTTCGAATAGCTCATTGGCATGGTTGTTTCCCAATGGAATTTGGCGGTCCATCCAGCCCGTAGCGGCCCAGAGGGACGTGCAACACAATGCCAACCAACCTAATTTCCAAAGCCTCAAGAAACCACCCCCTGTGTTCGCCGCTGTTTTTTGAAGGAACGATCGCCCAGGCTGTAGGCAAGCGTCAAAAACACGAAAGCCGCGAGCAGCGGAATATGAAAATGGTCTTCCTTCTGGTGAAACCGCCTGGAGCTGAACTCCGCCTCTTCATTTTGGGCCAAGGTGCGGTAAATTTCCACCAATTCCGTGCCCGCCTCGGAGACACGGTAGTAGGCGCCATTGCCTTTTTCCGCCATCGCCTGCAGGGTTGCCTCGTCCAGGCGGGTGATCACCAGATTGCCCTGCTGGTCCAGCTTGTAGTTCGTGTCCCCGTCTTTGTCCTCCAGGGGAATGCGTTCTCCGGCGGTTTCCGCGTTGCCGATGCCGATGGTGAACACCTGAATCCCCGCGGCCACGGCCTGCTCCACGGCGGGCAATGGATCGGCCTCGTGGTTTTCGCCGTCGGAGAAGATCACCAGCACCTTGTGAGCCGAAGATTTGCTGCGGCCGAAGGTTTTTACCGCCTCCTCCACCGCTTTCGAGATATCGGTGCCCGCATCCGAAATCACGCCCGGCTCCAAGCCGTTCAGGAACAGGCGGATGGCCGAGTAATCCACGGTCAGGGGACAGTAGGTGAAGGCGCTGCCCGCGAAGGCCACCAGCCCCACCCGATCGCCGCCCAAAAGGTTCAGGAACTTGTCCACCTCCTGGCGCGCCTTGGAAATGCGGTCCGGCGACACATCCGTGGCGCGCATGCTCTCGGAAACATCGACGGCCACCAGGATATCAAACCCTCGTGAATTGACGGTTTCCAGCTTGGTGCCCCATTGCGGACGGGCCGCGGCCAGCACCAACACGCCCACGCCGAGCACAAGGAATATCAGGTACACCAATCGCCGTTCGAAGCCCGCGCCCATGACCATGGCCGGTTTGGCAGCGTTGACCAATGATTGGACCTGGGCGCCGCGGCGATGTTCGGCCAATATGAAAATGAACACCAGCAGGGGCAGCAAACCCAACGCGTAGAGAACCTCGGGATTGGCAAAGCTCATGATCAGGGCACCCTTCTGCAAAAAATCTGGCTCATGGCCACCTCCAGGAAAATCAGGCCGCAGCCAGCCCAGAGGAACCATTGAAACCACTCTTTCCACAATTGGTAGTTCTTGACGATGACCTCGCTCTTTTCGAGTTCGTCAATGAGATCGTAGACCCGTTTCAGGTCCTGCAACGAGGTGGAGCGAAAGAACCTACCCCCCGTGGTTTCCGCGATCTGCTTGAGCACCTCCTCGTCCACATCGGTGCGGCTGGGGCTGCCGAAACCGATGGTGTACACGCGGATGCCCTCGGATTTCGCGATTTCCGCGGCGCCTCGCGGGGCCACATTGCCCGCGTTGTTCGCCCCGTCGGTGAGCAACACGACGATCTTGGATTTGGCATCGGATTTCCACAGGCGGGAGACGCCGGTGGCGAGCGCGTTCCCGATCGCGGTCCGGCGCATCTCCTCGGGGAAAAGGTCCAGCGAGATCTCGTCCAAGGCCAGGGACACCAGATCGTAATCGATGGTGAGGGGGCAGCGGGTCAGGCTTTGCGAGCCAAAGGCGATCAAACCGATGCGGTCCGCCTCGCGGCCCTTGATGAAGCCCGACATTACGGATTTGGCCGCGTCCAGCCGAGTGATGGCGCGGTTGTTGGTCACCATATCCTGTTCGGCCATGGTGCCGGAGACATCCAGCACCAGCATGATATCCACGCCGAAGGTTTGAATCTCCTGAATATCGCTGCCGCTCTGCGGCCGGCTCAGGGCCAGGACCAGCAGAGCCAGTCCGGGATAGCGCAGCCAATGCAGATGCGGGGAAAGGGCCGCGCGCCAACTGGTGGGCACATGTCTCAAATAGGCGCCGCCGCTGAACAGCAGCGACGAGCGGCCCCGCTTGCGGCTCCAGAAATGGAGGATCATGATGCCCAGAGGCGCCACGAGCAGGAGAAGGTACCAGGGATCAGCCAGCCGCCACATGGCCATCCTCCTGTTTGGGCGGTTTCAGCAGGGACACGATTTGGTAGGCCCAATTGACCGCTTCCTTGTTTTCGCTTTCCATGGGGTCGTGTTTGGCGAATTTCACGCGGTCGCACAGCTCTTGAAAGTCCCTGTTTACCCTTTGGAACTCCGTGGGCAATCCCCGCTTCTCTTCCAGCCAGGCCTCCATTTCGAAGCTGGTCATCTCCTCGGCATGGATATTCCAAAGACGGCCGTAATAATGACGGATGATGAGGTTGATAGCCACGTAGAACTCCTTGACCCGTCCTTCTTTCAGCAGGCTGCCATGAGTGAGCTTGTGCAGGCGATCCAGAGCCTCCACATCGGGCGCCAACAGGGGGACAACCTTGGCTTCCGGTTCACGCTTGCGTTTGGAAAGGAAGAAAAGAACCAGCGCACCTACCAAGACGAGCAACAATACGCCGCCCAGAATAATAGGCCATAGGGGCATGGCTTTCAGACTGACCTGCCCCTTTTCGGGTGCGATCCGTTCGTCTTCCTCATCCAGCATCTTCACGATTTCCAGGGTCAGTTCGGGCGTGGCGAAGCTTTCGACAGCGCCATCGGCGCGGGTGCCCAAAAGCTCGATGGGCGGCAGCTTCTTCTCACCCAACCGGTACCAGGCGACACGCGCCCGCAGCTCCCAGCGATTGAGGTTGGAGCCCTCTTCCCTCTCCGGTTGAAACCATTCCTGGTCCAGCACCGTGGCCTCGCCGAGCTTCTCGGGCAAAGGATTCGCGCCAAACTGCCATTGATCGTCGAACTGGACCCGAACAACCAGATCCACCGGATCGCCGAGGTAGGCGGTTCGGTGGGCGAGTTCGGCCGTGACATGCGGCTCCAAATCCGCTGCTATCAGGCTCGCGCCCAATAAAAAAATCCCAGCCATGATCCTTTTCAACGACGCAACTCCCTCATCTTGAAAAAGTGAATGATGGCTTTGTCATAAGGCTGATCCGGACGAATTTCGATGGGGTCCACCTTGGAACGGCGCAGCACCGCCTGGAAGGCGTCACGCGTGCGCCGCGCATTGTCCAGGTAAGCCCGCCTTACCCGGCGATTGCCGAAATCCACGAAGTGTTCCTCACCGGTTTCTCCATCCTCCAAAACGAAGAGCCCGGAATTGGGCGGGTCCAATTCCCTGGGGTCCTGAATGGGCACGGCGATCAGATCATGGCGGCTCTGCACGAAACGCAACTGTTTTTCGTAGTCGCCATCCATGAAATCGCTGATCAGAAACACCACGGCCTTGCGTTTCACCAGCTTGGAAAAGTAACGCAATGCGCCGCCAATATCGGTTTTCAGACCCTTGGGACGAAAGGCCAGAATTTCGCGAATCAGGCGCAGCACGTGTTTCTTGCCCTTTTTGGGACTGATGAACAGCTCCACCTCATCGGTAAAGATCAACAGCCCGACGCGATCGTTGTTTTGAATCGCGCTAAACGCCAACAACGCCGAGACCTCAACGCCGACCTCCCCCTTCATTTGCTGCTGCGAACCAAATGCGCCCGAGGCA
>JBGTRP010000589.1:0-5114 GCA_041940685.1 Acanthopleuribacteraceae bacterium | reverse complement strand
CCTCGGCGGCAATCGCGGGTGGCCTCGCGAGAATATGGGAACGCCAATCCGCCAAGCAGGCCAGCATGTCGCCGGCCGTGTTGCCACTGCCCACCACCGGCACCCCTAAAGAGGACGCCATTTCTTTTGGCGCGAGGTTGTCCACCAGGATGGGGTCCTCCTCCGGATCTTTCAGCATGACATGAGGCAAAACGACAAATGATCCCACATCCCGGCCACGCAACTGGCGAACGATATCGCCGCCATGCACCAGACCCGCGACATTGATCAGATCGCGTCCAAAAGCGTCATTGTGAATGGCGACCACATTCAAATCCGTTTGCGCCAAACGGTTCAGCTCGGCCACGCAGGCCCGCAGCACGGGTCCGAAAAGGGTTCCGGTAACCAGGGTCGCCCGCGTGCCCGCCAAGGAGCGCCAGCCCGGAAGACCCGCCTGAATGCCGCGGCGAATTCCATCCATGAACCGGCGCACCATGCCAATGCCGTTCTCCATTTGGGGAAAATCGCGATAGGCTGCGGCGGTGGGAATGGGTTCACCCGCGCGAATATAAAACTCATCACCGAGAAAAATTAGCGGATAACCTAACTCACGCTCGAAACGTTTTTGGAAACCGCGGCAGAATTGAATGGTCTCCCGGCAGTAATCATCGCTTACGGGCTTCAATTGGGTCAAACCTTGCCGGTGAGCGGTAATGCCCAGCGGCACCACGGCAATGGAGAGGCAGCCGGGATAAAGACCGGCCAAATCTTCCAGGGTGCGCGTCAGCACGGGGCCGTCGTTGACCTCGGGGCAGAGCACGATTTGAGCGTGGAACTGAATGCCGTTCTCCACGAACATCTTCAACCGTTCGAGGATGTTGCCAGTCCGCTTGTTTTTCAGCATAAAGACGCGCGTATCGGGATCAGTGGCATGCACGGACACATAGAGCGGTGTAATTTTTTCGCGAATAATTCGCGCCTCCTCCTCGGCGTCGGTGGAGGATAGGGTCGAGTAATTGCCGTACATAAAAGAGAGGCGAATATCCTCGTCCTTTATCAGCAGCGAGCGGCGGTAACCCTTTGGATTTTGATCCACGAAACAGAAAATACACTTGTTGCGGCACAACATGATGGGATCTTCTTCGAGATCCACGCCGAAGGCGGCTTCGCCCTCGTTTTCAACTTCGATCTCCCATCGCTCGCCATCACTTTTATCTACAACCATCAGGAGCTCGGGCATGGCGATGTGAAAGGAATAGCTAAGGCTGTCGGGCAGAACATGGCCATTGATGGAGTATATTTTGTCGCCAGCCTCGATACCGCATTGAGCCGCCAGGGAATCGGAGGCTACCGCCTTGACAAAGACGCCGCCACGGCGGCGATGGGTTGTGGCGATCTTGGCGGACATGCCCCATTCTCCATTGCGATCCCGGATGCGAGCCTCGGCTCATCACAAACCGCACCGGCTCGGGCAATGCATCTTAACATATCTCGGTTGGGGCCACTTCCAAATGCCGCCCGAAGAAAAAACACGAGCGCGGGGACATGAAGAGCGCCGACCTGTTTGGTTGGGTGAGAGAAAGGGGATGGTCGGAGCGATAAGATTTGAACTTACGACCTCTCCCACCCCAAGGGAGTGCGCTACCAGGCTGCGCCACGCTCCGACCTAGACCGCCCATACTAGCGAATTCACGGGTTAGGGTCAAGCAGATTTAAAACATTTTGGATGCTCGCCCGCAGGCCTTTCAGTTCCTCCCGAACCTTGTGAACATCCATTCCAGAGCCCTTGCCAGCACTGGGTTTTTCGGATTCTTCCAATTGCTTGACCGCGCCCGCGATGGTAAAGCCTTCCTCGTGTAAAAGCTTCTTGATGCGCTGAACCAGGTCCACGTCCTGGCGGGAAAACACCCGATGGCCGGAACGGTTTTTTCCCGGTTTGAGCATGGGAAACTCGGTTTCCCAAAAACGCAATACATGAGGCTCCAAACCGGTCATCTCGCAGACCTCACCCATGCGGAAAAAAAGTTTTTTACTGCCCCTCGACGAGGATTTACCCTTAACGGCGTCACCCCCTTTCGAGCTTTCTTTGCCCATGATTGCTCTCCCCTACTCCGGCTCGGCATGATCCGCGTTGAGCGCGGCCTTTAAATGAGCGGCGGGAATGAATTGGACCCGTGTTCCGGAGCCGGTCACCCGTCGAACGCCGTTAGGCAACACCACCTCGCGCGCCTTTTTCTTTTTGTGGCGAAAGCGGCCGAAACGGGTAATGGTCACGGGCTCCGAGTCGGCAAGGGCCGTGCGAAGAATCTCCAAGATCAGGTTGGTAAAGTGCTCCGCCTCCGCCCGCGTAAGGCCCCCATGTGTTTGCCATAATCGTTTGACGATGTCCTGTTTGATCAAACCCGACTCCCTATTAAACGGATGGGCCCGCGCTCCTTGCCAGGCTGCTGGAGGACATGGCGTTTTCCGAACGATGGAAAAAGATGCCGAACGCAAAATGTTCCATATTTGCCCGAGGAGGGCGTACACCACTTTTTAATTGGGGGGATTGAGCACGCATGGTTTGACTCCCACGGGCGTCGGTTTCAGCCCGCGTCGGTGATAATTTCCACTTTTACCGGTCCCTTAATCTTGGCCATACAAGCCAATCGACAGGGTCCCGGCTCCAGCTCACAGAGATCCTCAAGCGTCTCCTTTTCCTGATCTTCGGGTTCGGCTACCAAATTCTCCCGTCCCTCCAGGATGCGGATCGGATCGCTGCCGCAAATTCCGGAATGGCACTCGGCGTTGATTTCGATCCCGTTGGCCTCGGCAACCTCACAAAGGGTTTGTCCGGGTTGTACCGGAAAGGTTTTACCTTCATTGGCAAAGGTAACGGTCACCCCGCCCACGGCTTGGGAGGGAGCGGGTTTAAGCGCGGAAGCGCCGCCGCCAGCGGCCAGAGGCTTGCGTGGGGTGGGGTCTGCCACCTTGAAATGTCCGCTATCGAGAACCTTGTTCTCCTCCAGGCTCACGAGAAACTTTTGCTGCCCAACCTGAAAATGCGTCCCGTGGCTCAAGGAAACTGGCTTGCTGACTCGCAAATAAGTGCCATTGGCGCTTTTCAGGTCTTTCACCTGCATAAAATTTCCCGCCCGCGAAACCGTAACATGTCTGCGGGAGAGGGTCAGATCCTCCGCATCGAGGTTGATATCGGGACCATCCCTACCCAAAATGATGGGCTTCTCGGCAATTTCGTGGCGGCTGATCTCCTTTCCATTGCGGTCGTAATGCGTGAAAAAGAAACGGTCGCCATCGTTAGAAAAAAGCAGGAATTGCCGACCCAACCGAATCAGATCGCCATCGGCTACCTTCATTTTTTCGGCGGGATGAAGTTTGAGAAAGGTTCCGGTGGCGCTGCCCTCGTCGCGCAACCGAAAACTCTTTCCATCGTGAAATACCGAGGCATGCTTTGCTTCCAGCGTACTATCTTCCTCAAAGCGGATCTGACCTTCCTTTCTGCCGATGCTCACTTCGCCGCCCGGATCAAGCGGATATTCGTTTTCCGGAACCCCGCCGGGCAGAACCCGAATCAGGTAGGCCTCGTTTTTGCCGGCAGGGGAACGGGGAGGCTGCTTGGGTTTTCCTGAATCCAACTGATGAAGTTCGGGCAGGCGGTTTTCCTCCGGCTCTTCCGCATCTTCGATTTCAACCACGATCCGGCTCTTGCCTTCCAACTTCTGTTTGATGACCTCGGCCACGCGCACTCCATCGCGCAGTGCCGACTTGATATTGCCGCGATGCTTGATCTCTTTAAAACCCGCGGGATCGGCCCCGAAATCCGTGGTTTCGAAATAGGCTTGGCTGAGCAAATCCCCGATCAGATAGACATTGGGGCTGGCCGACTCAAGATGGGGGGTAACCACCATCCGCTTTTTGTTATTGGGCCCGCCCTGGACAAGCTCGATGCCGATATCGTTGAGCAGACCCTCGGGAATATCCTCCCCGATGCAGGCTAGACAATTCTCCTTGGGAAACTCGAGGTGCGAGGTTTCGAGGGGCCGGCCTTCCATACGGCGGCGGTCGACTCGAATGGAAAGATAATCACGATGATCTTCGCCGACAACCACGGATGCGGGCTCGCTGTGTGGGTAGTAACGAATATTCCCATTGCCGATATAGGCCTCGAAAAAGACCTCGGCCAGGGCCTTGGAAACACGAGGCAACCGCGTACCCCGATAGGACCAATACACGCAGGAGCCGTCGCTGGCCGCGGCCTTGGCCTGAGAGATCGCAATCACAGCCTCGGCCGCGGAAGTCCCTCCGCCGATCACGCAGGCCGGCTGGCCCACGTAGGTGGCGGGATCCGAGAGACGGAAGGCAATCCCCTCCGTGTTGCCGGGAATATCGAACCTCCGGGGCACGCCGTGACCGATGGCGATGACCAGGTGTCGCGTGAGGTAATAGGCGGCGTGGCGCGTGTTGTGGTTCCAACATTGAACCTGCAAATGACTGTCAGCCACGCGTTTCAGGCCGGTGAACTCCATCCCGACCGCGGTTGGAATGCGGTTTTTTTGGTAATAACCCTTCCAGAGAGCGCACATATCGTCCTTGTCAATCGGCGCGAAGTGAAGCCCGGAGATCAGCGGACCGCCCTTGGGAAAGCGCAGCTTGTCGCCGCCACCGAAATTGGGAAGGATCAGCTTGTTTTTGGAGTAATCGCGAATGCGTTTCATCAGGTCGTCATAATCGATGACCAGCGCTTTCAACCCCAATTCCCGCGCGCGAAAGGCCGCGGCCGTGCCAGCGGGGCCGCCACCCACCACCAACATATCCAGCACCACGGGCTTTTGTTTGCTAGCTGTACCAGTTTGTTCTTGCATGGCTTCCCTCTTCTCCCCTGCTTCCTCCAAAGCACCGCCGTAGATGGCCGCTACCATGGATTTGGGTTTTTGGAATCAGGCCGCGACCAATCCGTCATTCTTACCGGCTCTCATTCCGCGCCCTCCGGTTTCACAATCAATTTGGCCTCGATCTTCCCAAAAAAGATCTCATTACCCGGTTGGACCTCTTGTTCCTCGACGACCTCCTGGCGATTCAGAAAGGTCTTGTTCGTGCTGCCGAGATCCCTCACCCTAACCTTTCCCTCTTTTAAG
>JBGTRP010000588.1:0-5120 GCA_041940685.1 Acanthopleuribacteraceae bacterium | reverse complement strand
GCGCCGTACGGAGGTCCGGGTTCAGGCTCACCAGCCACTCGGGAAAACGATCTGCTCGAATTTCGTATCGATTGGTTCTGGACCGGGAATGCAACCACTGCAGTGCATTCCAGCTACTCCAATTACACCTTCGCTCTGGGAATGGAGCTGAACACCACGCTTTCGGACGAGCAAGTGGCCGGCACCGGCCCCTTCTTTCTCGGGGGCCTGTTTCGCCTCTCCGGTTACGAGGCCAACGAGTTCTTCGGCACCCACTCGGGCCTGGCTCGGCCTCTTTTCTACCGTCAGATTCGCGGCAATCAATCGAAAAAATATAACCGGGGCGCCTACCTGGGAATCTCACTGGAGGCCGGCAACACCTGGCTCGCCACCGACCAGATCCGTTTTGGTAACCTGCGCAAGAGCTACAGTATTTGGACCGGGACGGATACTGTCATCGGACCAATGTACGGCGCCATCGGTTTCAGCGAGGGCCGCTTCAGTTACTATCTGAGCATTGGCCGTACCCTGGGCCAGCGGCGCTCGCGCATTTAAATTCGGTTTTCGCCGAGGTTGTGCCGAGTGGTCCTGAGCTCAATCCTCCAGCATGACACCGACGCCCCGCTCCATGGCGAGGTCATAGTAGAGCTTGGCCACCGCGATATCATATACCGCCAGGCCCATGGGGTTGAACATCACCGTATCCTCGGCGCCCAAATTCCATAATGCGGGGCTGTTCACCACATCGATCATGCAGTAGGTATCCTCTTTTTGCAGGCCGTATTTTTGATGCATCACCTCGATGTCGGTCGCCTCGCGGCAGGTTTCATCCCAATCGTCGACCAGCATCCGTTGGACATGTTGCATGATTTCGGGTTGGTAGTCCCTCAGTGATACGTTGAGCTGAAGGGATCCCTGTTTCGGGGGCAGATCGATATAGGGGGCGTCGGCAACCGTGCAGGTGACAAAAATATCGGCGTCCGCATAGGCCTCTCGCCAGCCTTCGACGATATCAACCTTGCACTGATGTGGCGGCAATTGATTCCGCTCCACCCCTCTCAGGTCGTAAATGCGGATCGATTCGATGTGGCTCCCTAATATTTCATGCAACATGCGAAAGTGCAGTTTGCCGATCGGCCCGAACCCTACGATGCCGAGCCGGATGCCTCTCAAGCCGCGAGCCTTTTGGTAGAGGCGGGCGATCAAGCCGGAAACCGCCGCGGTTCGAATCCCGCTGATCACGGCGGTATTCATGGTGGCGATCGCTTTTCCCGTGTCATGTTCGTTAATGACCGTCACCGAATGCGCACGGGGTATGTTGCGGTCGATATTGCGGGGAAAGCTGGCAATCCATTTAATGCCGGCCGTGTGAAAGGGCGCGCCCACGTATGCCGGCATGGCGATAATGCGGTTGATCGGGTCTCCGTATCGCAAATAGGGTTTAATGGGTTGGGAGAAGGCGCCTCGCCCAAGGGCCAGGGAAGCGTCGCGGATGGCGTCAATCACCCTTTCCCAATCGATCCCGAGCGCGTCGAAGTGTTGCGAGTTTAAATACAGCATTTCCATCACCTTGTATTAAAAGTATTCGTAGGGCGCGGGTGCGCGGCAGGCCAGCGCTTGCGCCCCACTCATATCCGCGTAATCACCGCGGGCTGAAAATCACACCAAATCCGGTACGGGCCGGCGATGCGCGGCGAACCACTTTAGCCATTTCTCATTGTAGACATTATCCGCGTAACCCACCCCGCGGTCGGGTGAGAGAAACAGGACCTTGGGCTTGCCATTCAGCTTTTTCCCTTTAAAGTATTGCTTGATCCCCTGATAAACCGTTCCCGAGGAACCTCCCAAAAACAGGCCATGCTCCGTGAATAATTCATGACAGCCGCGTATGGTGTCAGGCTCGCTCACATGGACCACCTCATCGTAATACGCGCGCCCAATCAGGGGCGGCACCATGCCCGAACCCATGCCGGGTATGAAACGGGGCTGAGCGGGCGCGCCGAATATCACCGAACCTTCCGCATCTACCGCGACCACCTTGATTTTGGGGTAATGCTCTTTCAGGCGCTGGGAAACTCCGGAAATGGTGCCCCCCGATGCGACGGCGATAAAAATATAATCGAGCTCCTGGAAGCGCTCACAAATTTCTTGGCCTGTCCCCTGATAATGCGCCGAATAATTCATGGGGTTTTCATATTGGTTGGTCCAGTAGGCATCCGGATGCCGCTCACAAAAGGCATGTACCGCATCCAGCTTGGTCAGTAGATAACCGTCATTTTTATCCTTTTGGTCGACCTTGATCACTTGATGCGAAAAAAATTCGATCAGACGTTCATAGACGCGGTTAATGCCTGGATCGATAACGGCGACAAACCGGAGTCCGAGAAATTTGCACAGGGCCGCAACGGAAATCGCAAAATTTCCGGAAGAAGCCTCGATCAAGACGGTTTGAGGTCCGACCCTTCCACTCTCAAGCGCATCTTTGACAATCGCCAGAGCCGCCCGATCCTTGATACTCCCGATAAAATTGTAGTGCTCGAGCTTCACGTAGAGTTCCAGCGAGGAATCCACCAACCTTTGCACCGGGGTATTCCCGATCCGGGGCTCGATCATTTGAAGCTTTTGAAGTAACGTTTGATTTAGATTCATTGAAATTGCGGTTACCACTCTAATTAGCAATTTACTGTTGAGTGCGAAAATTCATTCATTAACCCTTCATGAGCTCCTCACTTTAACTCTTGAATTCAACTTTTTAGCACTCAAACTTTGATCGCCGTTGTTTTAGTTGGAACTATCTTAGCGAGAAAAGTATGAATAGGGAAATGTTTGTTCAAAAATTTGCACGATTTGCGTGGGATGTCACTCAGTTTACAGAGCTTAGGTTCAATTTATTCATAAGTTCCATAAACTTTATAACTTTGTGAAGGTTCCAGATTTGTTGGTTCAAATTCATTCAAGCCCCAAGGCCTCGACTCCCAATTTCCGTTCTTCCAGAAAACGGGCCAAAAGCTTTTCCGGCCGCCTGCGCATGGCAATCAACCATTGCAACTTTAATTGGAGTTTCTCCGATTCGGTCAATCTCCAGTTTATGGAGGATTCATGCAGGCGCCTCCGCAAATGCGAGAGACAGACCGCGGCGCAAACCGAAAGGTTCAGGGTCTTAGAGAAGCCATGAGAGGGGAGCCGCACATGGTATTGGGCTGCGTGGATGACTTCCCTGTCGGCGCCTATCCCCTCGGCGCCCAACCAAAGCGCGAGCTTTTGATCCAAGGGTAATTCCGTCAGAGAAGGAAGGCTGTCATCCGAGCCTAACACGGCAAGCGCATATCCTCGCGACTCAAGTTCACGGGCGCATCGCGAGGCGGCGAGGCCATCGCCCATCTCCGGGTAGCGTTGCGTTGTCAGCCATTTCGAGGACCCGACCACCACGCCGGGACTGGCTTTGAAACCGCCGGCATCCGCGATCAGCGCGACATCTTGAATGCCATGACACTCGCAGGAGCGCAGCACCGCGGCCGCGTCATTGGGATTGGCAGGATGTTCCAAGGCCAGGGTTAGGTAGCGGGTGCGTGAACTCAGGATCCGATCGAAAAGCGCAAGCCGTTTAGGCGTGGCAAAGGAGGCAAAAAAGGCGAGCAAATCCCCCGCAAACTCCGAACGAATGACCCTCGCCCAGAGCGCGCTTTTTTCATCCATCATCAGGAGGAGCCCTGCCAAACGCAAACCGCGTTCTTTCCCTGGGTTTTGGCCTTGTACATGGCCATATCCGCGAAGTTGATCAGTTCCTCGGTGTTGGCGGCGTGGTGGGGATACAGGGCGATGCCGATGCTCACGGTGAGATTGATCCGCAGGCCGCTATCCTTGTCGAAATCCTTCACCTCGATTTCGAAGCGGATTTTTTCAGCGATTTCCAAGGCTTTTTCCAGATTGGTGCCCACCAATCCAAGGATAAATTCATCGCCCCCATAGCGGCAGGCGCAATGCCGCTCTCCGGCAAACTCTCGAAAGATGTCCGCGGCCTCGGCCAAGACCCTACTCCCGCACATATGGCCTCGCGAATCATTGACCTTCTTAAAGTTGTCCACATCCAGGAACAGCAGGGCCAAGGGGCTTGCCCGAGAGGAACGGCGCAACGACTTGGTGATGAACGCGCGGAGATAACGGGCATTGTACAGTGAGGTCAGGTCATCCCGTTCGGAAAGACGTTCGACTTCCTCATAGAGAACCGCGTTTTCCAATGCAATGGTGACGGCTCGCCCGAACATATCAAAAACGTTGAGGTGGTAGCCGAAATAATTGAGATGAGATTTTTCCACGAACCCGATAAAAACCCCCAACTGGCGATTCCCGGAGAGGAGCGGAACCAAAATCAGGCAGCCCTCGTTTTTGTTCCCGGGAGCGTAAAAGGGAATGATAAGCGGTTGTTTCTCGCTGCCGTCGATCATCACCTTTCGCTTTAACTCGCTTTCCACGGCCGCCTCGAACCGGGCGGAAACCTTGAAGGATTTTTTGCGCACCCACTTCGGAGGCTGGGCACCCCATAAATAGAAAATGGCGCCGTCGGCGTTCATGATCTCGATGGATAGTTGAAGGACAATGGTCATGACCGAATCTGTATTTCGCAAAGGACCCAGTTCGCGGATTAATTCCTGAAAAGCGATCAAATCTTTCAGGTATTCCTGGATTTGGCCCTCGTTGGAGAGGGAGCGATTGAGTTCCCGAGCCAGTTGGTTGATCTGATTGCGCATTTTGAGAATGCCGCGGCCCAGAAATTCGGCCTGCGGATTCTGAAAAATCAAATCCTTGTAGCGAGTCAGCCTGGGCTCCGTTAGTTTGATGAGCTTGTAGAGGTCGTTGTCGCTACCCACGAAATGTCTTGAAGGGATCATAGTCGGGCTTTTTCCATCGCGTTGATATCGCGCAAGAGCTTTTTTCTACGCCGCGTCCGTGTTCATCATCTTAACCGAAATTATGGCGGGTTGGCCATCCCCCGCGGGCCCGCGGTTTCCGCGATCCAAGCCTCGATCAACGGCATCGGTGTTATGATAGGGACCTGGTGAACGAAAAAAAATCGAACCGGTAAAACAAAGCATGCATGCCCCAAACCCCGTGGTTTCCAAGCTCAGCCATCCCCACCATTA